>NZ_JAHWBL010000015.1:0-63707 GCF_029493445.1 Nocardioides sp. ChNu-99
GGCGAGACGCCCGGGCGCCACAAGCCGCAGCTGCCCGCCGCCCCGGCGCGCCCCGAGGCCGGCCCGGCCCCCTCGGGCGCCCGGCGCGTGCTCGCCGCCCAGCAGAACGACCGGATCGAGGAGGTCAAGGCCGGCGTCCACGCCCAGCTGCTGCAGCAGCTGGGCCCGCAGCTGTACGACGCGAAGATGGACCAGGCCGAGCTCGACGCCCGGGTGCGCTCGGTCCTGCACGACGTGCTGGCCACGCAGGAGCGGCCGCTGAGCAACGCGGACCGCGTGCGGGTCACCCAGGAGATCAGCGACGACATCCTCGGCTACGGCCCCATCGAGGTGCACCTGCGCGACCCCGAGGTCTCCGAGATCATGGTCAACGGTCCGCACCAGGTGTGGGTCGAGCGCAGCGGCCGGATCGTGCCCGTGGAGTCGACGTTCGTCGACGAGGCCCACCTGCGGCGCATCATCGACAAGATCGTGTCGCGGCTCGGTCGACGCGTCGACGAGTCCAGCCCGATGGTCGACGCCCGGCTGCCGGACGGCAGCCGCGTCAACGCCGTCGTGCCCCCGCTGGCGATCGACGGGTCCGCGCTGACGATCCGCAAGTTCGCGGCCGACCCGCTGACGGTCGACGACCTCATCGCGTTCGGCTCGCTGACGCCGCGCACGGCGGACTTCCTCGAGGCCTGCGTGCGGGGTCGCCTCAACATCATCGTGTCGGGCTCGACGGGCGCCGGGAAGACCACGACGCTCAACGTGCTCTCCTCGTTCATCCCCAGCGACGAGCGCATCGTGACGATCGAGGACGCCGCCGAGCTGCAGCTCAAACAGGATCACGTCGTGCGCCTGGAGTCGCGGCCGCCGAACGTGGAGGGCAAGGGCGAGGTCTCCATCCGCGACCTCATGAAGAACAGCCTGCGCATGCGCCCCGACCGCATCATCGTCGGCGAGGTCCGCGACGCCTCGGCGCTCGACATGCTGCAGGCGATGAGCACGGGCCACGACGGCTCCATCGCCACCGCCCACTCCAACGGCCCGCGCGACACGCTGTCCCGGATCGAGACCATGGTGCTGATGGCGGGCATGGACCTGCCGATGCGCGCCATCCGCGAGCAGATGGCCTCGGCGATCGACCTGATCGTGCACCAGACCCGCCTCAAGGACGGCTCGCGCCACATCACCCACATCACCGAGGTGGAGCGGATGGAGGGCGACGTCGTCACGCTCCAGGACATCTTCGTCTACGACCACGGCGCCGGGTTCGACGCGACGGGTCGCTCGCTGGGGCGCCTCAGGTCGACCGGCCTGCGGCCGAAGTTCCTGGAGAAGATGACGTACCACGACGTCACCGTCGACCCCATGCTCTTCGCCATGGACAGGTTCTGATGCCCCACCCCCGCTCCCTCCCGCGGGCCGCGACGCTGACCGGCGCCGTGCTGCTCGGCGTGCTCGCGCTCGGCGCGGCCCCCCCGTCCGCCGGCGCGGCCGAGCCGGGCGAGGTCTCGATCGACCTGATGGAGGCCGGCGAGGACTCGCTGCGCGTCCTCGTCTCCCTGCCCGACGGCGCCGTGGCCGACCTGGACGAGGTCGCGGTCACCCTCGACGGCGAGGACGCGGAGGTGGCGGCCTCCGTCGCGGGCGACCAGGTCCGTCGTACCGCCGTGCTCGCGATCGACACCAGCACCTCGATGGCGGGCGAGCGGATCGAGGCCGCCGAGGCGGCCGCGCGCACCTTCGTCGCGTCGGTCCCCGACGACCTGTTCGTCGGCGTTGTCACGTTCGACGGCGAGGCGCGCACCGTCCTGCAGCCCACCCAGGACCGGGCGGCGGCCACCGCGGCCGTCACCGACCTGGAGATGGACGAGGACACCGCCCTGTACGACGGCGTCCAGGCCGCCGTCGCGCTGACCGGCACCGAGGGCGCCCGGCAGGTGCTCCTGCTCTCCGACGGCCAGGACAGCGTGGGCGGCTCGCTGCCCGCCGCGGTCGAGACGCTGCGCTCGTCCGGCGTGCGCGTCGACGCCGTCGCGCTCGACGACGACGCCTCGCCGCAGGCGCTGACCGACCTCGCCGTCGCGTCCGGCGGCACGCTGGTGGCCGCCGACCCCGACAGCCTCGCCGGCGTCTTCGCCGGGCAGGCGGAGACGCTCGCCAACCAGCTCGTCCTCGACGTCACCGTCCCGCCGGGCGTGGACTCCGCGACGGCGCCCATCGCCGTCAGCGTCGGCACGACGGGGGGTCAGGCGCTCGCGGCCTCCGCCCTCGCCCCGCTCGGCGACCTCGGCTCCGCGGCGGCCCCGCAGGGCCCCGACCTCGCCGCGGCACCGTCCTCGGGCTCCGGCACGACGCTCCCCTCCTGGGCCATGTACGCCGGCGTCGGCGTCTTCGGGGTCGGCATCCTCGGCGCGCTCGCCCTCGCCGCCGCGCCCCGGCGCCGGGGACCGATGACCGCGGAGGAGCGGGTCACGACGTACACCGAGGCCGTCCGCGCCACGAGCCCCGGCCGCCCGGCGGAGAGCACCCGACGCGACCCCGACGCGGCCCTCACCCAGGCGAAGGACGCCGCCACCCAGGTGCTGCGACGCAACCAGGGGCTCGAGTCGGCGATCTCGGCCCGCCTCGAGGGCGCCGGCAGCGCGCTCAAGCCCGCCGAGTGGCTGCTCGTGCACGTGGCCGTGTTCGTGGGCGCGGGCATCGTCGGACTGCTCGTCGGCGGGGGCAACCTGCTGATCGGCCTGCTGTTCCTGGCGGCCGGGGCGGTGCTCCCGTGGGTCTACCTCGGGCGGCGACGGACGAAGCGGCGCAAGCGGTTCGACTCCGCCCTGCCCGACACGCTGCAGCTCATGTCCGGCGCCCTCTCCGCGGGCCTCTCGCTGGCCCAGGCCTGCGACACGATCGCGCGCGACGGCCAGGAGCCCGTCGCGAGCGAGTTCAAGCGGGTACTGGTGGAGACACGCCTCGGTGTGGGCGTCGAGGACGCGTTGACCGACGTGGCCGACCGCTTCGAGAGCAAGGACTTCCGATGGGTGGTGATGGCGATCCGCATCCAGCGCGAGGTCGGCGGCAACCTGTCGGAGCTGCTGCAGACGGTGGCGGGCACGATGCGCGAGCGGGAGTACCTGCGCCGCCAGGTGCAGTCGCTGTCGGCGGAGGGGCGGATGTCGGCCGTCATCCTGGCCGTGCTGCCGCCCGGGTTCATGCTGTTCCAGCTGGTCGCCCAGCCGGCGTACATCATGCCGCTCTTCGTCGACCCGCGCGGGTGGGTGGTCCTCGGGGCCGGTGTGCTGCTCCTGGCCCTCGGGGTGTTCTGGATGAGCCGCATGGTCAAGGTGGAGGTCTGAGATGACGATGCTCCTCGTGCTCGGCGGGGTGCTCCTCGCCGCCGCCCTCGTCGTGGCCTGGCTGGCCGTCGGACGCGCCGAGGCCGAGGCCGGGGGCATCACGCGCTCGCTGGCCCTCCTCGAGGCCATGGGTAGCGCCCCGGACGAGCTGAAGCAGGACGTCGACAAGTCGTTCGACGAGCGCGTGCTGACACCTCTCCTCGAGCGCTTCAACCGGGTCGGGCGCCGCCTGACGGGGGGCGAGTCCCGGGGGCGGATCCAGCGCAAGCTCGACCTCGCCGGAGGACCCGTGGGCTGGACGGTCGACAAGGTCGCGTCCAGCAAGGTGGGCGGTGCCGTGGCCGGCTTCGTCGGAGGGTGTCTGCTCGCCCTGCTGCTGAGCCCCCGGCCTGCCCTGGCCCTCCTGCTCGTCGTCGGCGCCGGCGTGCTCGGCTTCTACGCCGTGGACCTCTGGCTCTACCAGCGCGCCTACGACCGGCGCGAGCGGATGCAGCGGGACCTGGCGGACGCCATCGACCTCCTCACCATCAGCGTCGAGGCCGGCCTGGGCTTCGACGCCGCGCTGCAGCAGGTCGCGCGCAACACGGACGGGCCGGTGGCCGAGGAGTTCGCCCGCATGCTGCGGGAGATGCAGCTGGGCAAGAGCCGGCGAGCGGCCCTCGAGGCACTACGCGACCGGTCGCCGATCGAGGACCTCAACGCATTCGTCGGGGCCCTCGTGCAGGCCGACGCCTTCGGTGCCCCCATCGGCCAGGTGCTCCGCACCCAGGCGGGCGAGATCCGCGTGAAGCGCCGTCAGCACGCCGAGAAGCGGGCCCAGCAGGTGCCCGTCAAGATCATGGTGCCGCTCGTGCTCTTCATCCTCCCGTGCCTGTTCATCGTCGTCATCGGGCCGGCGGCCCTGTCCATCATCGACTCGGGATTCGGTGGCTAGGGGCATCACCCGTCCCGCGCCCGTCCACTTCGCGACGGGCGCCCTGACCCGTGTGCTCGGCCTCGTCACCATCGGGGTCCCCGCGGTCGTCGCGGGCGACACCGACGGCCTCGTCGTCGTGATGGCCTTCGCCGTCATCTGGGCGGTCGCCATCACCCTCTCGGCGACGACGCGCATCCCCGTCCTCGCCGCGCTGACCGCCGAGGCGGTCGCGGTCTCCGCCGCCTGCGGCTTCGCCCTCGACCGCACGGGCCTCATCCACGCCGCCGCGCTGGCGGTCGTCCCGTTCCTCGGTGGCCTGCGAAAGGGCGTCCGGGGGTTGGTCCTGGTGATCCTCGTCCAGGTGGGGACGCTGCTCAGCGTCGTCGCGGCCCTCGTCGGCACCGTCGACGCGGGGCTGCTGGCACAGCTCGTCGCGGGGTACGTCGTGGCCCTGGGGCTGGGCCTCCTCGGCTGCTTCGTGCGCAACGCCCAAGCCTCGAGCGAGGAGCTGACGCCCTACCGCGACGCTCGCGTGCTCCTGGAGCAGCTGCTCGAGCTCTCCGACGTGCTCGACGCCGGGCTCGACGCGCCCTCGATCGGGGCCCGGGTGATCTCCGCGTTCCAGGATGCAGTCCCGGCGACCAGGGTCTCGCTGTGGGTCGTGGTCGACGGGGAGATCCGGCCGCTCGTCACGGGCTCCCTCCTGGAGGCCCCCGACCACGGCTCCCGCACCGCCGCGGACGCCCCGCTCGATCTCACGCAGGTCCTGTCGAGCGGCCGTCCCGTCGTGCTGGGAAGCCGGTTCGCCGTGCGCCCCGTCGGGGTGGCGGGACGGGCGGTGCTGCTCGAGGGCGAGTGCTCCCCCACCCTGCCGACGACCCGGCGCTCGCTCGAGCAGCAGCTGCAGGCCGCTGCGGACGGGCTGCGGCGGCTCACCGCCCAGCTCGACACCGCGCTCATCTTCGGCGAGGTCAACCTGGCCGCGACCCGCAACGAGCGGCGGCGGCTGGCCCGCGAGATGCACGACGGCGTGGCCCAGGACATCGCGTCGATGGGCTACCTCCTCGACGCCGTCGCCGCCGGGGACCTGCCCGACGACGTACGTCCCCAGGTCGAGCTGCTGCGCGCCACGATCAGCCGCGTCGTCAGCGAGGTGCGGGCGTCCGTCACCGCGCTGCGGATGGACGTCGACGCCAACCAGAGCCTGGGTGAGGCCATCTCGGGCCTGGCCCGACGACTGAGCGACTCCTCCGGCATCTCCATCCGCTGCACCGTCGACGAGCGCACGGCCCGCCTGCGCCCCGAGGTCGAGGCCGAGCTGCTCCGCATCGCCCAGGAGGCGATGACCAACGCGGTCAAGCACTCCGAGGCCTCGGAGATCGACGTCGAGTGCCTCGTCGACGCACCCCGTGCCCGCATCGTGGTGCGCGACAACGGGCGAGGCCTGGGGCCCCGCCGGGCGGATTCGCACGGCCTCACCATCATGCGGGAGCGGGCCACGCTCGTCGGCGCGTCGCTGACCATCGACAGCAGCCACCTCGGCACCGTCGTCTACGTTTCCCTCGGGTCGCGCCGCGGCGCGATCCGAGGAGCACCGGAAGGAGCACTGTCATGACCGCACACCCCGACGAGGTCCGGTCCGGCGTCCCCGGGGAGGCGGCGGGTGAGGCCATCCGGGTCGTGCTGGTGGACGACCACGAGCTCATCCGGGCCGGCTTGGCCGCCGCGTTCATGCGCGACCCCGGCATGCGGGTGGTCGGCCAGGCGGGCTCGGTGACGGAGGCGCTGGACGTCATCGCGGCCACCGAGCCCGACGTCGTCGTCACCGATCTCCAGCTGCCCGACGGCACCGGCATCGACATCGTGCGCCGGTGCCGGGGCGACTCCGCCGAGATCGGCCTCGTGCTGCTCACGATGCACTCGGGCGACGACCAGATCTTCGCGGCCATGGAAGCGGGGGCCTCCGGGTTCGTCGGCAAGGACGCCCCGGCGGCCGAGGTCGTGCGGACCGCTGCCCACGCCGCCCGCTCGCCGCGCACGTTCGTGTGCGCCGGCCTGGCCCAGGCCATGGTGCGCCGCATGTCGGGCGAGTCGACGCGGCTCTCCGAGCGCGAGCACGACATCCTCGTGCTGCTCGCCGACGGCCTCGGCACCCAGCAGATCGCCCGCCGGCTCCACGTCAGCGAGTCGACGGCGAAGTCCCACATCGCCCGGATCTACCAGAAGCTCGGCGCCACGAACCGCGCCCAGGCGGTGGTGACGGCCATGCGGATCGGGCTGCTGTCCAGCGTGCAGCCGCCGCGCGCCTGAGAGCGCCGGCGCCACCGCTGCGGACACCGAGCCCGCACACGGGTGTCCGGTAGGTCGCCCGCGCGCGCCAGGGGCGGGACCTAGGTGGTGGGACCTATGGCCCCCCGGTCGGTGAAGGGGCGGGACGTGGGCCGAAGGTCCTAGTCATTCCGCGTCAGCGAGGTGCGGACGTTCACTCGATGTCCCGGGGGGTCGTCGCGTCGCAGGATTGGGTCAACGCCGGGGAGACCCGGTCGAACCCCCGAAGCTCCACCTCCCCGAAAGGCACCCCCATGATCGAGTTCCTCTCCATCCTCCTCGGCGCCCAGAAGTCCAAGATGGACCAGCGCGGCGCCTCCGCCGTCGAGTACGGCCTGCTCGTGGCCCTCATCGCGGTGGCCATCATCGCCGCGGTGGTCCTCCTCAGCGGCTCCATCTCCGGCATCTTCACCAAGGCCAGCAGCTCCATCAAGTGACCTGAGCTCGGCTGGAGCGGGGCGGACCACACCCGGTAGGGGGTCCGCCCCGCTCTGCATTTCCGAGCGGAGACGACTCGAGTGAGGCCACGTTGAACCCACCACGGAAGCCTGCCACGCGCCGCGACCAGCGCGGCGCCACGAGCGCCGAGTACGCGCTCCTCGTCTCGCTCGTCGCCGTCGCCCTCATCGCCGCAGTGCTGGTGTTCGGCGGCGCCGTCGACGGCCTCTTCGACACCTCGGGCTCGCGCGTCTCCGACCTGCCCTAGTCCCGGTCCCATCCCCGCGCCACCGCGATCCGCTCCATGGTCGTCGGGTGGCTGCCGAACCAGAACTGGCCCCAGGTCGACGGCGTGGGGTCCGCGACGGCCCGGACGGCGAGCTCGCGCTGCAGCGCCACGAGCGCCTCCGGGGCGTCGGTCGTCTCCAGGGCCACCACGTCGGCCCGCCGCTCCACCTGCCGGCTGATGCCGTTCTGCACGGGCGCCACCAGGACGGTGCCGACGGCGAGCAGGGCCAGCACGAGCGGCACGACGGCCGGGTCGGCCATGCCGGAGGCCCCGCCCCGGCGGCGCAGGGCCGGCGTACCGACGAGGGCGGCCAGCAGGCCGACGCCCACCACCGCGCCGGCGGCACCGAGGGCGGTGCCGACCGCGACGTCGTGGTTCTTCGCGTGCGCCAGCTCGTGGGCGACGACCGACAGCAGCGCCTCGCGCGGCAGCGCCTGCACGGCCGTGTCGTAGAGCACGACCCGGCGGGTCCCGCCCAGGCCGGAGACGTAGGCGTTGAGCGTCGTGGTGCGCCGCGACGCGTCGGCGACGAGCACGTCGTCGACGGGGACGCCCTCCGTGGCGGCCACCTCCTCGATCTGCGTGCGCAGCTCGCCGGCGGGCAGGGGCGTGAAGTCGTTCGACAGCGGCTCGACGAGCACGGGGTAGGCGAACGAGCCCAGACCCACCAGCACGGCCGCCAGGCCCGCGGCCACCCCGGGCCACGCCCGGGGCCACCGCCGGGCGCAGGCCACGACGACGAGGAGCACGACGGAGGTGCCGACCACGTTCACCCCGACACCCGTGGCCACGTCCCGCAGGTAGTCGCCCCACCCCTGCGTCGAGAGCCCCTCCGAGACCCGCCGCCGCCACAGGGCGATGCCGAACGGCAGCGTCACCAGCCGGCCGATGACCGCCAGCGCCAGCACGCCCAGGGGCACCTGCACGCACCACGGCCCCGGCAGGCGACGGACGAGCGCCGCCCCACGTCGGCCGAGCCCCAGCCACAGGGCCAGGAGCGTCGACACGGCCAGCGAGGTCCAGCTGACCGCGCGGCTGTAGGCACCCAGCGCCTCGCCCCGTGCGACCTGCTCCGCGCTCAGCACGGTCGTCGGGTCGACCGGGTCCGGCACTCCCCCGGGCACCGGGTGCCACGGCACCAGCAGGGCGGCCAGGGCCACGAACGCGACCGCGCCGACGGCCGCCACCACCAGCCCGGTACGACGAGACCCCCGCTCCCGCGCGGGTGCGCGGAGGGCGGGGGTCTCGGTCACGACGGCCAACTGTGCCAGCCGACGGCAACTGCCGCGGCGGCTCAGCCCGGGCGGACGGCGCCGGTGTAGGGCATGGAGCCGACGCCGGCCACGGCCACGCCGGAGCGCGGGTTGGCGGCGTGCACGATCTGGCCGCCGCCGATGTAGATGCCCACGTGGCTGATCGGGCTGTAGTAGAAGACCAGGTCGCCGGGCTGCAGCTCGTCGCGGCCCACTTTGCGGCCCGAGCTGTACTGCGCGGACGACGAGTGGGGCAGCGAGACGCCGGCCTGGGCCCAGGCCATCGAGGTCAGGCCGGAGCAGTCGAAGGCGTCCGGGCCCGAGGCGCCGTACACGTAGCTGTCGCCGACCTGCGCGAGCGCGTACTGCACGGCGGCGGCGGCGCGGCCGGAGACGGGCACGTCGGGGGCGCCCGCGGCGATCTCGGCGGCCTCGCCCGGGTCGGTGGTCGTGGCCTCGGCCGCGAAGATCTCGGCCTGCTCCTCGGCCTCGAGGCGCTGGAGCAGCTCCTCGGCCTCGGCGACGTTCGCGTCGATCTCGCGGCTCTCGGCCGCGGCCTGCTCCTCGATCGCGCGGATCTGCTCGACGCGCTGCTCGGTGGCCTCGCGACGGATCTCGAGGGCCTGGAGCTCGGTGGTGTAGGTGTCGACGATGCGGCCCTGCACGTCGTTGTACGACGCGATGGTCGACATCTGGGCGAGGAAGCCGGCCGGGTCGTCGGAGAGCGCGGCCTCGGCGAGCGGCGAGACGCCGGTGCCCTGCGACTGGGCGACGACGGCGTCGGCGACCTGCTCCCGGACCGTGGCGAAGCCGGCAGCCCGGGCCTGCTCGTCGGCCTGCAGGAGCGCGAGCTCCTCGGTCAGCCGCTCGAGCTCGAGCTCGGCGTCGTTGCGACGCTCCGCGGCCTGCTCGGACGCGTGGTAGAGGTCCTCGACCTGGGCCCGGACGTCGTCGACGTCGGGCTCGGCCTGGGCCGGGGTGCTCGGCAGGAGGGAGATCCCCACCACCGCTGCGGCCGCGAGGCCGACCTTGATCCGCTTCCGTCCGTCGAGCACGAGCGGGCGCTCTCCTCACAACGTCGTACGCCTACCAGGTGAGCTGACGGGTTCGGGCACGACTTGCCCTACACGCACTCCCCACCACCGGTCGGCGGCGGCTCGTGCGCGATTCACCCCAGGGAGACCGGGTCCCCGGCTCCGGACCACCGCGAGATGGGCCGGACTCGGCGCGGCGTCCGCGCGGACCTGGTTGGACCACTGCCACGGACGCCTCGGGCGAGGGTAGTCGCGGCCTCCGCGACCCGGCAAACCGCCCGTCCACGGGCGCGACGTGGCACGGATCACACCGGGCCCGACGGGCCGCCGGCCCCTCAGCCCGTCTCGACGTCGGGCCCGGTCAGGGGCGTGACCATGCGCAGCGGCGGCACGAGCCCGCCCGCGGCGAGGGTCTCGAGCGCGCGGCGCTCCTCGACGTCGAAGCCGGTCGTGGGAGGCGGCCCCAGCAGGGCCGTCACCACGCAGTCGTGACAGTGGAGCCCGCGGACCTGGCAGGTGTCACAGTCGATCGTCGTCATGTGCCGGGACCCTGCCGGTGGCCACCGACATTTCCCGTCCGGCCCCGCCCGGGACCGCCCCGGCGACCCCCGTCGTGGCCCCTGCCGCCTCACCCACCGGCGTCGCGGCGGGTCGCGCCGGGCGCCACGTGGCCGCGGCCACGAGCAGGTCGGCGACCGTGTGCACGACCCGCGCGAGCAGCGCCACGGCGGTGGCCATCGGCAGCCCGGTCAGGGGCGAGAGCACCGCGACGAAGGTGGCCTCCCGCGCCCCGAGCCCGGCCGGCGCCACGACGACGAGCACGCCCGCGACGTACCCGAGGGCGAACGCCCCCGCGAGCGCGGCGAGGGAGCGCGGGGACCGGTCCTCGACGAGGAGCAGCAGCGCCAGCGCGTAGGCCGTCCAGGTCAGCGCCATCAGCCCGACGACGGCGAGGGGCTCGCGCCACCCCACCGCGAGGTCGGCGCCGGCGGCGCGGCGCAGCAGCCGGCGGCTCACCGCAGGCACCAGGCCGAGCGCGCAGCCCGCCGCGGCCAGCACCCCCAGCCAGCGCGGTCCCGGCGCCGGGGCCAGGTCCGCCGCCACCAGCACCCCGCCGAGCAGCCCCGCGGTCAGCAGGTGGATGCCCGTGAAGACGAGCGCGGTCGTGATCGTGACGCGCACCGGCACGTGGTGACGGGCGGCGAGGCGCGCCTGGACACCGATGGCCCACACCGCCCCGGGCACGTACTTGCCGAGCTGGCTGGTGAAGAAGACCGACCGCGCCTCGCGGGGCGGCACGGCGTACCCGAACGCCGCCAGCGTGCGGCGCCACACCACCGAGGTGGCGAGCAGCCCGACGCAGGTCAGCAGGACGGCGCCGGCCAGCGGGACCGGGTGCACGCGGCGCACGGCGTCGCCCACCTCGTGCCAGCGGCCGTCCAGGCTCCACGCCGCGCACCCGAGGACGACGGCGAGGAAGAGGAGGCGGACGGCCCAGGCCCGCGCCCGGCCGGCGCTCACGCGGCCCGGGCGGCGGGGGCGAGCCGGAGCAGCGCCGTGCGCGTGGGGTAGGGCAGGGTCGGGGTGCGCCCGCGGGTCCACGTCACGCTGACGGTGTCGCCCAGCACGGCCCGCACCTCGTCGATCGCGTCGCGGTAGCGCTCCCGGTCCACGTTGTCGACGACCACGACACCGCCCGGCGCGACGCGGTCGACGGCCCGCAGCAGGCACGCCTCCCGGGCCCGCCCGTCCACGACGACGAGGTCCAGCTGGCCGGTCACGTGGTCGACCTCGGCGACGTAGTCCGCGAAGTCGAGGTCCTCGAACCCCCGCTTGCGCGACGGCACGACCTCGCGGGTGAGGCGGGTGCGCGCGTCCCGCGGGGGTACGACGCGCAGCTCCGCGTTGGCGGGCAGCACCCGCTCCATCGCGCGCGCCCACGCGGCGTCGTGCTCGATGGAGACGACTTCGGCGCAGCGCGCCGCGAGCCACACCGTCGAGGCGCCCGACCCCCACTCGAGCGCCCGGGCCCCCGGCCGCTCCCGCAGGAAGGCGTCGACGGCGTCGGCGGCCTCGAAGGTCCACCAGGGCACGTCGTGGCGCACCAGCTCGTCGAGGTCGTAGATCGACAGCCAGGAGCGCACCCACAGACCCGTCCGCGAGCGCGCGGCCCACCGGTCGAGCAGGCCGAGCAGCCCCGTCACCCGCAGCACGCCCCGCAGCGCCCGCAGCACCCGCACGTAGAGACCCTTCACGTCACCCGTCACCTCCTGCGCCGCCGGCGCCGCCGGTCAGCTCCATCGTCAGCAGGCGGGGACGGTCGTCCCCGCCCCCGTCGTCCGCGTACCCGTCGGCCCCGCCCTCGCGCTCGAGCGCCACCACGACGCGGCCCTCGCCGTACGCCGCGAGCACGGAGCCCGGCACCGTGGCGACGAGCGCGCCGCCCTCGACCCGGGCGTCAAGCTCGGTGCCGTTGACCAGCACGCGGATGCCCGCGGCGTCGGTGAGGCCGACCCGCAGCACCCGCTCACCGGTGCCGGGCAGCGTGAACCCGACCTCGGCGCGCTCGCCGTCGAGCCGGATGCCGGGCTGCGCGGTGTGCGCCGTCCAGCCCCCCAGCTCGAGGTCGCCGCCGTCGCCGCCCGGCCCGAAGGTGAGGAACGACCCGTCGTGGTCGGGCAGCACGAGCTCGCACCGCGCGAGCCGGTTCATCACGTCGCGCTCCGGGAGCCCCAGCAGGGTGCCCACTCCCGGCAGCGGCCCCGGGCGGTCCACCCTCGCCACCTCGGTGCAGTTCGTGCCCGGGCGACGCGGCCCGGCGGTGACGGCCCAGAACTCCGTCGGTCCCAGCGCCGGCCCCGCGACCGGGTCGGTGCCGCGCACGTCGGCGTACGCCGAGAGCGGGCCGATGAGGTCGACGGCACAGTTCTCGTCGCCGTCGAGCGAGCGGCGCAGCGAGCGGCGCTCCTCGTCGAGCGCGGGCGAGCACGTCACCCAGCCCGCGGGCACCGAGGGGGCGAGCTCGCGCACGCTGGTGCGCCAGTAGTCGGAGTCCGCGGCCTGCGCGACGCCGTACGACGGGAGGGTCGCGAACGTGTAGCCGTAGGGGTGCAGGCGGAGCTGGTCGAGCGTGGGCGCGACGAGGCCCACGACGACGAGCGCGAGCAGTGCCCCGGGCAGGACCCGGGGCCGCACCCGGGACGGGCGGGCGGGCGCCGCGGTCTGCGCGGCCTCCCGGGCCCGCGCCGCCCACCCGACGAGCGCGGCGACGGCCAGCGTCGCCAGCAGCGCCATCGCGGGCACCATGAACAGCAGCTGGCGCAGCCCGTTGTAGAGGTTCGACTCGCGCACGACGGCGAGCAGCGGCAGCGTCCACGCCTGCACGCCCACGAGCAGCCAGGCGCTGGTGGCGGTGTCGCCGGCCGGCAGCCGCAGCCCGGTGAGCACGCGCCGCAGGGCCACGACGCTCCCGGCGAGCACCAGCACGAGCAGCAGCAGCGGCACCTCGCCGACGAGCAGGGCCGGCACGTAGAACCACTCCCCGCGCGCGTCGTCGAAGCGCGACGACGACGCGGCCGACTCCCACAGCGTGGTGAGCGGCGTCGCGAACACCGCGGGGTAGACGGCCAGCAGCACCAGCCACGCCGCCACCGGCGTCGTGGCGAGCACCCAGGGAGCGGACCGCAGCGGCGCTGCCGACCGCAGGCGCGGGTGGAGCACGACGGCGGCCGCGACGTGGCTGGCCACGAGGGTCGGCCAGATGCCGGGCCTCGTGCCCAGCGCCAGCACCCACCCGGCGAGGACGAGCAGCGCGGCCGGCAGCACGAGCAGCACCGCGGCGGGCACGCCGTACCGGGCCGTCCCGGCCCCGCGTGCCCGGGTGACGAGCAGGACGAGGCCGGCGGTCACGAGGGTGCAGCCGGTCGCGACGGGCACGTCCTTGACGTTGAACATCGCGTGCCCGGTCCACATGGGGATGCTGCCGAGCACCGCGGCGGCGACGAGTCCCCAGCCCCACGAGCGCAGGAGGACGCGGGCGGTCAGCGCGACGGCCGCCGTGCCGACGAGGGCGATCGTGACGACCACGAGGTGACGCACGGCGTAGGCCTCCCCCGTCGCGACGACCTCGCCCGGCCCCTCGAGGCCGGCCAGCACGACGGCGGCGTGCATGAGCAGCGCGGTCACCGGGGCGTAGACGTAGGCCTGGTCCTCCCAGGCCCCGGGCCGGTCGCCGTCGAGGTCGCCCTCGAGCAGGTACCACCCGTGCTCGAGGAAGCTGCGCATCCGCGCCACGTGGTAGGTCTCGTCCCACGAGACCCCCGTCTGCCAGGCGCCGAGGACCGCGACGACCGTCGTGGTCGCCACCACCAGGGCGGCCACGGCGAGCAGCGGCCGGGGCACCGGGGGTACGGCGGGCCGCGGCGCCGCGGGTGCGTGCGGGGCGCGGGGGCGGTCGACGACCTCGGTCACGCGGGGCGCTCGGCCGCGGCCGGCACCGCCGACCCGACGGGAGCAGGCGCCGGTGATGCGGGGGCGTCGACGAGGCGGCGCGCGTCGTACGTCGGGCGGACGCTCGGCGCGGGCGCCGTCTGGTGCCGCGCGTGCACGACGAGCTCGGCGAGCAGGCCGAAGAGCAGCAGCTGGAGGCCCACGAGCACCAGCAGCACGCCGGCCAGGAGCAGCGGACGGTCGCCGATGGTCGCGCCGGTCAGCACCTTCAGCACCGTGAGGTAGCCGAGGACGAGGGTGCCCAGCCCGAGGGCCGCGCCGCCGATGCCGCCGAACAGGTGCGAGGGCCGGTTCTCGTACGAGAGCAGGAAGCGGATGGTCACCAGGTCGGCGAACCCGCGCCAGAAGCGGGCGAGGCCGTACTTGCTCGACCCGGACATCCGGGGGTGGTGCTCGACGGCCACCTCCGCGACCCGGTGCCCGAGGTCGTGCGCGACGACGGTGAGGTAGCGGTGCATCTCGCCGTACAGCATCGGCGCCACGTCGGCGGCGACCTCGGCGCGCATCATCTTGAAGCCCGAGTTGAAGTCCTTGCCCGGGGCGCCGGAGAGCACGGCGGTCGTGCGGTTGTAGAGCCGCGACGTCGTGCGCTTGACGAACCGGTCGCGGCGCGTGAGGCGCGCGCCGGTGACGAGGTCGGCGCCGGCCTCGAGCGCGGCCGCGAGCTGCGGGAGCTCGGCGGGGTCGTCCTGGCCGTCGGCGTCCATCATGACGACGACGTCGGCGCCACCCTCGAGCGCGCGCTCGAAGCCGCGGCGCAGCGCGGCGGCCTTGCCCATGTTGTGGCGCAGCATCTCGAGCTCGACGGCCGGGTGGGCCGCGGCGAGCTCGCGCATCACGGCCGCGGTGTCGTCCGTGGAGCCGTCGTTGACGACGAGGACGCGGGCGTCGGGCGAGAGCGCAGCGGCGTGGTCGACGACGCGCGGCACGAGGACCCGGAGGTTCTCGGCTTCGTTCAGGGCAGGGATGACGACCCAGAGCAGCACGATGACCTCCCGGTCGGACGACGGACCAGGCCGTTCTCGCGTCCGCACCTGAACGGCAGCCGAACCCGGCGCGTCACGGGCGTGCAGATCCCCCGAACCCCTGCATCCGGAGCGCCGGCGGCCGATCATGACCGCATGAGTGCCGTGACCTCCATCCGCCAGCGCACGGCCGCGTGGGCGGTGGCTCTCTTCGTCGGTCTCGTCCTCTGCTACGGGGCCACGAGCGACCGGTCCGGCACGAGCGTCGACGTCGCATCGGCTTCGCTGGCCTCCTGGAGCATCGCCACGACCGGGGACCCGTGGGTGGAGGACGTGGACCTGGCCGGGATCGGACTGGAACGCGCCGGCACCGACGACGTCGCCGACCTCGAGCAGGCGCTGTTCATCGGCGAGGCGCCCAACGGCCATCGCGTGCCCCACCGCAGCCCGGGTGTCATCGCTGCGGGCGTGCCCGCCTACGTCGTCGCGGCGGCCGTCGGGGTCGACGAGTTCTCCTTCGTCCCGCAGGCCCTCACCGCGGCGCTCCTCACCGCCAGCGCCATGACGCTCTTCTTCCTCCTCCTGGCCGGGCCGGTCGGCCGTCCGACGGCGGCGCTCGCGACCCTCGTCCTGGCCCTCGGCACACCGCTGTGGTCCGTGGCCGGGAGCGCGACGTGGACCCATTCCGTCACCGTCGTCGGCATCGTCGGCCTCGCGTGGGCGGCCCGTCGCGAGGCGTGGTGGCTCGCGGGGACCTTCGGCGGGGTGGCCGTGTGGGGTCGGGCCCACACGGCGCTGATCGTCGCCGCGGTGGGCCTGGGACTGGCGTGGTCCCGCCGGTCGCCCCGTGTCGCGCTCGTCATCGGTGGCGTGTCGGGCGGCTTCCTGGCCGCTGCGAGCATCTGGACGAGGTGGGCCTACGGGTCCTGGTCGCCGCTCGGCGGCTACCGGAGCCGGACCGTCGCGCTGGGCGCCGGTGAGGACGGTTGGTGGGCCACCGCCGTGAACCACCTGGGTTTCTGGGCGTCTCCCGATCGGGGGCTGCTCGTGTGGACGCCACTCCTGCTGCTGCTCCTCCCGGCGGTCGTACGGTCCTGGCCCCGGCAACCGGACTGGGCGCGTTGGCTGGCACTGGGCGGGCTCGGGTACCTCCTCGTCCAGGGGCAGCTGAACGTCTTCCACGGGGGCGACGCCTTCTGGGGCTATCGACTCCCCCTGGAGACGCTGGCCTGCGTGGCGCCGCTCTACGCCCTGGCGGTCCCGGATGCCGGTAGGTGGGCACGGGCGGCCCTCGCCCCCGTCATCGGTCTCCAGGTGGCTGCCGTCTCGCTCGGCGCCGTCTTCGACCTGGGCGGGATGAGCCAGGCCGATGCGTGGCGTGCCAACGCGTTCGTCCACGCGCTCGTCGAGCAGCCCCTCGTCGTCGCCACGTGGACCGGTCTGGTGGTCGTGGTCTGCTACCTGGCGGCCGGTGTCCTCACCGGACGAGCAGCCCGGCCAGAGCCACGGCGTCCATGACGGTCGCCCCGGCGCGGCGCACGTCGCGGGCGACGGCCTGGTCGCTCGTCACCACGACGACCACGCGCCCGGCCGGCTCGAGGGCCACGAGGTCACGGATGACGTCGTCGGCGATCACGTTCTCGGGGCTGAAGGCGACGCGCACCCCACGCGGCGCCGCCACGACCGGGCGCACGGGCGAGGACGCGGCGTCGAAGACGACGGTGGTCTCGGCCCCGGTGCGGGCCACGACGGGGGCGAGGCCGTTCACGAGGCGCATCCGCTGCACCTCGAGCGAGGCGCTCCCCCACGTCTGCTTCGTGACGTTGTAGCCGTCGACGAGCAGGCGGGCCCGGGGCATGGACAGAAGCTGCTCCAACAGGGCGGGGCTGCCGGTGCCCATGGCCCCGGCCGCCGAGGTCGTACGCGTCCCCTCGGCGGCCATCGCGGCCTCCAGCCGCTCGCCCGGGGTGCCCTCGCTGGGCGGGAGGGCGAGCTCGCGCTGCAGGCCCTGGGCGGCCGCGGTCAGGGTCTCGAGCAGCAGCCGCGTGCGGACGGTCGCGGCCTCCCGGCCGGCGCGGGCGCCCGACCGCTCGTCGGTACGGCGGGACGCGAGCTCGGCCTGCAGCTCCTCGACCTGCTTGCGCAGGCGGCGGACGTCGCCCTGGGCGGCGGTGGTCGCCGAGCCCGCGCGCGCCTCCACGTCGGCGAGGCCCGACCGGGCGACCTCCGCCTCGGCGCGAGCCGTCCGGGCCTCCGCCCGGGCCTCCCCCAGCTTGCGGCGCAACGCCGTGTTCTCGGCCCGCGCCGCGTCGAGCTGCTCCTTGGCCTCGTCGCGCTGGCGGACCAGCTCGTCCTCGAGGTCGGCGACACGACGCTCCAGGCGGTCGCGGTCGCGGACGTCCTGCTGACGGTTCGCGTCCTCGAGCGACGCCGCGTGGCGGGCCAGCGCGGCGCCGTACGGCTCCTCACCGCCCTCGGGGCGCAGCAGCCAGAGGAGGGCGGCAACGTCGAGGGGGTCGAGCGCCCCGAGCTCGTCGGCCGCCCCCTCGGCTGCACCGGTCGCCGCGACCAGGCGCCCGACCTCGGCCAACGGGCCCCGCGCGGCGACCTGGGTGCCCACTCGCTCCCGCAGGTCGGGATCGTCGAGGAGGGCCGCCAGGATCTGCGTCCCGCCCAGCCGCGCGCGCCGCTGCGGCGTGAACGCGGCCACCGGTCGCAGCGCCGGCGGCAGGACGCCCACCGCGGGCAGCACCTGGGCGGCCAGCTGGCCCACCCTGGCGCGCACCGGATCGGGCAGCGGTTCCCACGGCGGGGGGAGGTCGGGCCGCTCGGCCGGTGCGTCGTCGGGGGTCATGGCGTCCTCGAGCCTAGTGCCGCGACGGACGGCCCGTCCGACCGAGAACGTCGGCGCCACCCCCTAGCGTCCCCGCCCATGAGCAGGAACCCCCCGCGCGCCCCGTCGTCCGCCCCGTCCCGGTGGGAGGAGCAGCGGGGGTTCGACACCCTCGGGCGCCCGCTGCGCGACGTGACGTTCTGCGTGGTGGACCTCGAGACCACGGGCGGCTCCGCGGCGGCCGGCTCGAAGATCACTGAGGTCGGTGCCGTCAAGGTGCGCGGCGGGGAGGTGCTCGGCGAGTTCCAGACGCTGGTCAACCCCGACGAGGCCATCCCCGCCTTCATCTCGGTGCTGACCGGCATCACCGACGCCATGGTCGTGCAGGCCCCGCGCATCGACACCGTCCTGCCCGCCTTCCTCGAGTTCGCCCGCGGCTGCGTGCTCGTCGCCCACAACGCGCCGTTCGACGTCGGGTTCCTCCAGCACTACGCCCGCGAGCTGGGGCGGCCGTGGCCCGGCTTCGAGGTGCTCGACACGGCCCGGCTCGCCCGCCGCGTCATCACGAAGGACGACGCCCCGAACTGCAAGCTGTCGTCGCTCGCCCGGCTCTTCGGCGCGGCCACGACCCCTGACCACCGGGCGCTGCACGACGCCCGCGCGACGGTCGACGTCCTCCACGGCCTGATGGCGCGGCTGGGCAACCTGGGCGTGCACACGCTGGAGGACCTGCAGGAGTTCAGCTCCCGCGTGACCGAGGCGCAGCGCCGCAAGCGCCACCTCGCCGAGGGCCTCCCCCACGCGCCGGGCGTCTACCTCTTCACCGACGACGCCGCCCGGGTGCTGTACGTCGGCACGTCGAAAGACCTGCGCACCCGGGTGCGGTCCTACTTCACGGCGTCGGAGACCCGGTCCCGGATGGGCGAGATGATCGGCATCGCCACCGCCGTGAAGGCCGTCGAGTGCGCCACCCCCCTCGAGGCCCGCGTGCGGGAGCTGCGCCTCATCGCGCAGCACAAGCCGCGTTACAACCGGCGCTCCCGGTTCCCCGAGAAGACCCACTACGTGAAGCTCACCCGGGAGCCCTGGCCGCGGCTCTCCCTGGTCACCAAGGTGCTGGCCGACGACGCGACCTACCTGGGCCCCTTCGGCTCCCGGCGCACCGCCGAGCGCTGCCTCGACGCCCTCCACGAGACGTTCCCCCTGCGCCAGTGCGCGGGGCGCCTGCCCCTCGAGCCCTCCCGCAGCGCGTGCGTGCTCGCGGAGATGGGGCGCTGCCTGTCGCCGTGCGACGGCAGCGTCGACCCCGCGACGTACGACGCCGTGGTCACCCGGGTGCGCACCAGCCTGGTCGCCGACCCGACCCCCGTGGTCGACCACCTCACCGCCCGGATGGCGGGGTTCGCGGCCGAGGAGCGCTTCGAGGAGGCCGGCACCCACCGCGACCGGCTGGCCGCCCTCGTGCGCGGCGCGTCGCGCACGCAGCGGCTCGTCGCCCTCACCCGCTGCGCCGAGCTGGTCGCCGCCCACCGCGGCCCGGACGGCCGCTGGGCGGTGCACGTCGTGCGCCACGGTCGGCTCGCGGCCGCGGGCGTCATCCCGCCGGGGCAGGACGCGCACGCGTACGTCGCGTCGTTGCGCGCCGGCGCCGAGACCGTGCGTCCCGCCCCCGGGCCCGTGCCGGCCGCCAGCGCCGAGGAGAGCGAGGCCGTGCTGTCGTGGCTCGAGACGCCCGGGGTCCGCCTGGTCGACGTCGACGGCGAGTGGAGCTGCCCCGTCGCGGGCGCCGCCCGGCACCTGTGGATCGGGGAGGCGGGCGAGCAGGCGCGCACGGCCGCCGCGCCATTCGAGGACGCGCGCTCGCTCTCCCCGCAGCACCGTCCGGCCCGTTAGGCTCACCGGCCATGATCACGGCCATCGTCTTCGTCAACGCCGAGGTGGACCGCATCCCCGAGGTGGCCGAGGCGATAGCAGCGCTCGAGGGCGTCAGCGAGGTCTACTCGGTGACCGGGCAGATCGACCTGATCGCGCTGGTCCGGGTGCGTCACCACGACGACATCGCGGCCGTCGTGGCCGACCGCCTCAACAAGGTCGACGGCGTGCTGTCGACCGAGACCCACATCGCGTTCCGGGCCTACTCGCGCCACGACCTCGAGTCGGCCTTCTCGCTCGGGCTGGACTGACCCGTGGCGCGGACCCCCGGGGCCGCGCCCGCGTGGTTCGGGCCGAGCGTCGGCCTCCTGCTGCTCCTCGCCGGGCTCGCCCTGGTCGTGGCCGGCAGCCAGGGGCCGCTGCCGAACGACGACACCTACTTCCACCTGCGCTTCGGGCGGGAGTTCCTCGACGGCGCCTGGAGCCTGCGCTCGCCGGGCAGCGTCTCGACCTTCGCGACCCAGTCCTGGGTCCCGACCCAGTGGCTCCCCCAGGTCGCGATGGCCTGGCTGGAGCGGCACGGCGGGCTCGGGGCGGTCGCCGCCGCCTCAGGTGCGCTCGTCGTGGCCTACCTGGGCCTGCTGTGGGCGCTCGTGCGTCGCCACCTCGGGCCCGTCGCCGCCGCCGCCCTCGTGCTCGCCGTCATGCTCGCCAGCGCCGGGCACCTCACGGCACGCCCGCAGGTCATCAGCTACGTCCTGACCGCCTGGTTCACCGCCGCGTGGCTGCGGGCGGTCGCGGACCGGCGCGCGCCGTACCACCTCGTGCCCCTCACCTGGCTGTGGGTGACCTGCCACGGGATGTGGCCCGTCGGCCTCCTCGTCGGGGTGCTGGCCTGCGCGGGCGCGTGGCTCGACACCCGTGACGGGCGCACGGTCCTGCGCCTCGCCACCGTCCCGCTCGCCGGGGCGGTCGTCGCCGCCCTCACCCCCGTGGGGCCCGCGGCGTACGGCGCCGTCGTCGCCGTCGGCGGGCGCTCCGAGTTCTTCGCCGAGTGGGGGCCCACCGACTTCACCGTGCTCAGCCCGGCGGCGCTGGCCCTGCTCCTCGCCCTCCTGGTCGCGGTGCTGGCCCGTCGGCGGCGGCGCCCGTCCTGGACCACGTGCCTCCTCGCGCTCCTCGCCCTCGCCTGGGCGCTCTACTCGGCCCGCACCGTCCCCGTGAGCGCAGCCGTGCTCGCGCCCGTCCTGGCGCACGCGCTCCGGCGTACCGACCCCCACGACCCCGACGACCCCGACGAGCCGGGCCACGGCGCACCGAGCCGGCTCGAGCGGGCCGCCGGCGGCGCGGCGGTCGCGCTCGCGGTGGTCGCCGTGGTCGTGCTCGCCCTGCGCACGGCTGACGAGCCCGACGACGACCTCGCGTGGGCCGCGCCCGTGCTCGAGGCGCTGCCCGCCGGCACGGTCCTGCTCGACGACTGGGGCTCGGGCGGGTACCTCATGTGGCGCCACCCGCAGCTCGACCTCGTCATGCACGGGTACGGCGACACGTTCACGGTCGCCGAGCTGCGTCGCAACGCCGACATCACCGACGTGGAGCCGCGGTGGGACGAGATGGTGGCGGAGACCGGGGCGCGGTGGGCGCTCCTGCAGGAGGACTCGTCGCTGGGCTACGCGGTCGAGCGCGACCTCGGCTGGGAGCGCGTCGACGCCGGGGGGGACCACGTCCTGCTGCGCCACCCGGGTGAGTGAGTTCACAGCCACGACCCCGGTCCGGCGCGCAACACGCTCGTAACATTCCAGGGTGACGTGGCTTCTGGAGCACTGGCTCCCCCTCCTGGGCTGGACGGGCTCCGCGCTGCTGGTGTGCTCCATCCTCCAGACGCGGGTCCTGCGGTTCCGCGTGCTCAACGCCGCCGCCACCGTCACCCTCGCGGTCTTCAACCTCCTCATCGGCGTCTGGCCGATGGTGGCCATGAACGTGGTGCTGCTGGCCATCAACGTGTGGTTCCTCGCGCGCGTCCTGCGGCAGCCGGAGTCGCACCGCGACTTCACGGTGCTGGCCGTGGGCTCCGGTGACGCCTACCTCAACCACGTGCTGCGCGCCCACGACGTCGACATCCACCGCCACCAGCCCGACTTCGCGTGGAGCCCGTCGGACACAGACCGTCAGGCCTACCTGGTGCAGAAGGGCGACGAGACGGTCGGCGTGGTCGTGCTGCGCACCGACGGTGACGTGGCGCAGGTCGAGCTCGACTGGGTCACCCCGGGCTTCCGCGACTGCGCCGCCGGCGAGTACGTGTGGCTGCGCAGCGACATCCTGCGCCACCGCGGGATCCGGCACGTGATCACGCCGCCCAACATGAAGGACCCCTACTACGAGCGCCTCGGCTTCCGCCGCAACGGGCGCGCGTACGTGCTCGACCTCGCCTCGGTCTGACGCGCCCTCGGGTCGCTCCGGGCACCGGCCGTCAGCGGGAGGCCGCGACCCACTTCTCGAGCGTCGCGGCCGCAGCACCGGAGTCGATCGCGACCGCGGCGGCCTCCGTGCCGACCCGCAGCTGCTCGACGACGTCGTCCGTCGCCGGCGACTCCGCGTGCACGGCGAGCGCCGCGCCCGCGTTGAGCAGCACCGCGTCCCGCACCGGCCCCCGCTCGCCGGCGAGCACGCGGCGCACCACGTCGGCGTTGTGGTCGACGTCGCCGCCGCGCAGGTCCTCGGTGGTAGCGCGCGGCAGGTCGAGGTCGGCGGGGTCGACCGTGGCGGCCACGACCTCGCCGCCCCGCACGACCCAGACCCGCGACGTGGTCGTCGTGGTGAGCTCGTCGAGGCCGTCGTCACCGCGGAAGACCCACGCGTCGACGCCGCGGCGGGCGAAGACGCCGGCCATGACCGGGGCCATGGCCGGGTCGGCGCAGCCGATGGCCTGGGCCGCCGGGCGGGCCGGGTTGGTCAGGGGGCCGAGGAAGTTGAAGGTCGTGCCGATGCCGAGCTCGCGGCGGGCCACGGCGGCGTGCCGCATCGCGGGGTGGAAGGCGGCGGCGAAGCAGAAGGTGATGCCGACCTCGGTGGCGAGCTCGCCCACCCGCTCGGGGGCGAGGTCGAGGCGGACGCCGAGGGCCTCCAGCACGTCCGCGCTCCCCGACTTCGAGGAGGCGGAGCGGTTGCCGTGCTTGACGACCCGGGCGCCCGCACCGGCGGCCACGATGGCCGACATGGACGAGATGTTGACCGACATCGACCGGTCTCCGCCGGTGCCGACCACGTCGAGCAGGCGGCCGGGCACCTCCAGCCGGGTGCCGGCGGCCATCATCGCGTCCGCCAGACCGGCGACCTCGTCGATGGTCTCGCCCTTGGCGCGCAGCGCCACGGCGAACCCGGCGACCTGGGCCGGGGTGGCCTCCCCGGCCAGCACCTCCGCCATCGCCCAGGAGGCCTGGTCGGGCGTCAGGTCACGCCGGGCGACGAGCGCGGAGAGGACCTCGGGCCAGCTGTGGGTGCCCATCGCGGGTCAGCGGGCGGCGACGGCCGGGCGCCCGCGCAGCAGGCCGGCGACCGTCTCGGCGAGCAGGACCGGGTCGAGCGGGTGGGGCACCGCCGCCTCGGCGCGCGACCACGTCGCGAGCCACGCGTCCTGGGGGCGGCCGGTCAGCACGAGCACGGGCGGGCACGCGTAGATCTCGTCCTTCAGCTCCTTCGCGATCCCCATGCCGCCGGCGGGCACGGCCTCGCCGTCGAGGACGGCGAGGTCGATCCGGCCGGTGTCCAGCTGCTGGCGCACCACGGCGGCGGTCGCCACCTCGACGTACTCCAGCTCGGGGAGGTCGGGGTGCACCCGGCGACCCAGCGCGAGCACGACCTGCTCCCTCGTGCGCACGTCGTCGCTGTAGACCAGCACGCGCAGCCGGGTCGCGCCGGGCCCGTGGCCCTCGGTCGAGGCAGTCGTCGTCGCGCTCACTCGCGCGATGCTACCCGCTGCCGACGGGGCCCGCAGGGGGCCCGCCGGGCGCCCGCCGGGCGCCCGATCCCCAGCGGCCCCGAGGCGTCTACGACGCTGCGTAAGACTTCTTCCGGGGGGTGGGGTCACAAGCCTCGGTGGACAGGACATAATGACCGCGTGGCGACAGCAACTGCAGCGATCCCGGCCTCCCGTCTGCGTGGGCAGCACGGCCGGCCCGACATGGTCAGCGTCGGAACGATCATCTGGCTCTCCAGCGAGCTGATGTTCTTCGCGGCGCTGTTCGCGGCGTACTTCACGATCCGTGCCGCGGAGCCCGGCCTGTGGGCCGAAGAGACCCAGCACCTGAACGTGACGTTCGCCTTCGCGAACACCGCGATCCTCGTGCTGTCGTCCTTCACCTGCCAGTGGGGCGTGTTCGCCGTCGAGCGCACCGCCGCCCAGGGCGGCCCGAAGGTCGGCCGCAGCGGCAAGGTCTGGCAGGTCGGCCAGTGGGGCATGCGTGAGTGGTTCATCCTCACGTACGTCATGGGCGCCGTCTTCCTCGCCGGCCAGGCGCTGGAGTACGCCGAGCTCGTCCACGCCGGACTGACGCTGCAGAGCTCCGCCTACGGCTCGATGTTCTACCTGACGACCGGGTTCCACGGGATCCACGTCGCCGGTGGCCTCGTCGCCTTCCTCCTCGTCCTGGGCCGCACGTTCATCGCGCGCCGCTTCACCCACGAGCAGGCGGTCTCGGCGATCGTCGTGTCGTACTACTGGCACTTCGTCGACGTCGTGTGGATCGGCCTCTTCGCCACCATCTACTGGATCCAGTGACCCACCGGTCACCGACCCCTCCCCCGACCCACCGCACGACCGAATCGTCCGGACCAGAACAAGGGACATCACGTTGCGTTTCCTGAACCGATCCGCCGGCCGGCTCTCCCGCCACCGCCGGGGCCCGCTCGCGGGCCTCGTCGTGCTGCTGCTCGGCCTCGTCCTGACGGGCACGGCGTACGCCGCGTTCGCGCCCGCCGGTCAGGCCGAGGAGGCCGCTGACAACGCGGAGCTCGTCGAGCAGGGCCGTGAGCTCTTCCTCGTCGGCTGCGCCACGTGCCACGGCCAGAACGGCGAAGGCGTGCTCGACGTCAACGGCAACCAGCTCGGCCCCTCGCTGCAGGGCGTGGGCGCCGCCTCCGTCGACTTCCAGGTGGGCACCGGCCGCATGCCGATGGTCCAGCCCGGCCAGCAGAACCCGAGCAAGAACGTCGCCTACTCCGACGAGGAGATCGAGGCGCTCGCCGCCTTCGTCGCCTCCCTGGGCCCCGGCCCGGGCATCCCGGAGGAGGAGCAGTACTCGAGCGACTACCTCGACAGCCTCAGCGCGGAGGAGCGCGACGCCGCCATCAACCGCGGCCAGCAGATCTTCCTCACGAACTGCACGGCGTGCCACAACTTCAACGGCCGCGGTGGCGCCATGCCGCGCGGCGGTTACGCCCCGGGCCTGCGCGAGACGAGCGAGAAGCACATCTACGAGGCCATGCTCACCGGCCCCGGCCAGATGGACGTCTTCTCCGACGGCAACATCCCGCCGGAGAACAAGCGCGAGGTCATCGCGTTCCTCACGACCCTCGAGGAGGAGCCCCAGCAGGGCGGCTTCAGCCTCGGCGGTCTCGGCCCCGTGAGCGAGGGCCTCTTCGCGTGGCTGCTCGGCATCGGCGGCCTCGTCGGCTTCGCCGTGTGGATCGCGGCGCACACCACTCGCACCCAGAAGGGCAAGGGACAGGCGTGAGCGAGCACGACAACCTCCCGGCGCAGCAGGGCGGCACGGACACCACGCCCACCTCGCGCCCGCTCGAGGACCAGGCCCCCGGCCTGCCGGCGCACCTGTGGCGCCCCACCGACGTGGACCGCAAGGCCGAGAAGCGCGCCGAGCGCCAGGTCGCCGCGTTCTTCGTCTTCTCGATGATCTGCGCGGTCCTCTTCGTGGTCGCCTACTTCGCCTTCTCCATCGGCGACGAGATGGACACGTTCCTGGGCCTCGGCGCCTCGAACCTGTTCCTCGGCCTCACGCTCGGCGGCGTCATGCTGGGCATCGGCGTCGGCGTCATCCACTGGGCCCGCAAGCTGATGGCGGACGAGGAGATCTCCGAGCTGCGCCACCCGGCCAGCTCGTCGGCGGAGGACCGCGACACGACGCTCGCCGCGCTGAACGCCGGCCTCGACGAGTCGGGCATCGGTCGCCGCCCGCTCATCCGCAACACCCTCCTGGGCGCGCTGGGTCTCGCGGGCGTGCCTCTCGTGGTGGCCTTCCGCGACCTCGGACCGAACGACATGAGCCCCGCGCAGCTCGAGAAGACGTTCTGGATGCCGGGCATGTACGTCGTGCGCGACGTCGTCGGCACGCGCATCAACAAGGCGGACCTCCAGATCGGTGACCTCGTCAACGGCGAGCCCGAGGGTCTCGTCGCGGACAGCGAGGGCCACCTGCCGCCGCCGCTCGACGCCAACGGCGAGGAGCTGCGCCCGGCGCTGGAGCACGAGCGCCTCAACATCGAGAAGACCAAGGCTGCGGTCATCCTGCTCCGCATGTCCCCCGGTGACATCGTCCGCGCTCCCGACCGGGAGAACTGGGACGTCGACGGGATCGTCTGCTACTCCAAGATCTGCACGCACGTCGGGTGCCCCATCGCGCTCAACGAGCAGCAGACCCACCACCTGCTGTGCCCCTGCCACCAGTCCACGTTCGACCTCGCCGACAGCGGCAAGGTCATCTTCGGGCCGGCGGGCCACGCGCTCCCCCAGATGCACCTGGCGGAGGACGAGGACGGCTTCCTGTACGCCGTGGACGACTTCAGCGAACCCGTCGGACCGAGCTACTGGGAGCGTGGCTGACCATGAGCACGACGTCCAAGGTCGCCTCGACGAACGGCGCCACCGCCGTCGCCGGGGGCAAGCCGTCGAGGATCGGTGCCGGGGCCCAGTGGGCCGACGAGCGCCTGGGCCTCGCGGGACTGGCCAAGAAGAACCTCCGCAAGGTCTTCCCGGACCACTGGTCCTTCATGCTCGGCGAGATCGCTCTGTGGAGCTTCGTCGTCCTGCTGCTCACCGGCGTCTTCCTGACCTTCTGGTTCAACCCCAGCATGGTCGAGGTCGAGTACCAGGGTTCCTACGCCCCGCTGCGCGGCAGCTACGTGTCGGAGGCCTTCAACTCCTCGATGCACATCTCGTTCGAGGTCCGCGGCGGTCTGCTGGTGCGCCAGATGCACCACTGGGCGGCGCACCTGTTCATCGCCTCGATGATGATCCACATGATGCGCGTGTTCTTCACGGGCGCGCACCGCAAGCCCCGCGAGCTCAACTGGGTGATCGGCTCGCTGCTGCTCCTCATCGGCACGCTCGAGGGCTTCACGGGCTACTCGCTCCCCGACGACCTGCTGTCGGGCACGGGCGTCCGGGCCGCCGACGGCTTCATCAAGTCCATCCCCGTGGTCGGCACGTACGGCTCGTTCCTGCTCTTCGGTGACGAGTTCCCGGGCACCGCGATCATCCCGCGGCTCTACATCATCCACGTGCTGCTGATCCCCGGCGTGCTGCTGGCCCTCGTGGCCGCGCACATGCTGCTGCTCGTCTACCACAAGCACACGCAGTGGCCCGGCCCCGGCCGCACCGAGGGCAACGTCGTGGGCTTCCCCATGCTCCCGGTGTACGCCGCGAAGGCCGGCGGGTTCTTCTTCATCGTCTTCGGCGTCACCGCGGTCATGGGTGCGTTGATGACGATCAACCCGATCTGGATGTACGGGCCGTACGACCCGTCCAAGGTGACGGCCGGCTCGCAGCCTGACTGGTACATGGGCTGGCCCGACGGCCTGCTGCGCATCATGCCGGGCTGGGAGTTCGAGTTCTGGGGCGTCACGTTCCCGTTCAACGTCTTCCTGCCGATCATCGTGGTGCCCGGCGTGATGTGGACGATCCTGCTGCTGCTCCCGTTCATCGAGAACTGGATCACCGGCGACAAGCGGGAGCACCACCTGCTCCAGCGACCGCGGGACGCTCCGACGCGCACGGCGCTGATGGTGTCGCTCATGACCTTCTACGCCATGGCGTGGATCGCGGGCGGCAACGACATCATCGCCATCCGGTTCGACCTGTCGATCAACCAGATCACGTACTTCCTGCGGGCAGCCATCTTCATCGGACCGCTGATCGCCTTCATGATCACGCGTCGCTGGTGCATCTCGCTGCAGCGGCACGCGAAGGAACAGGCGCTGCACGGCTACGAGACCGGCATCATCGAGCGCTCGCCCGACGGTGCCTACTCGGAGCGCCACCAGCCCCTGCCGGCGGCGAAGCAGCTGGTCATCACCGGTCGTGAGGGCGACCGGCTGCCGGAGCTCGAGCCGGGCACGGACGCCAACGGCGTGCGCAAGCCCGGGTCGCGCACCGACGGTCTCCGCGGCCGCCTCAGCAAGCTGTGGTTCGCCGACAACGTCCAGCCGCCGACCCAGGCGGAGATCGACGAGGCGCACCACCACCACGACGGTGCGCACGAGCTCGGGGCGGGGTCCTCCGCGGACGACGACGACCACGTGACGCTGACCAAGGGTCACTGAGTCCCGGCACCCGCCGCGACCCTCCGCCCTTGACGACGGACGACGCACGAGCGTCCGGATCCTCCACGGATCCGGGCGCTCGTCGTCGTTCCGGGGCCGCGACGGGCGCCCCTCCCCTCCCCCGCCCCGCCCCGTCCGGTCCCGCGCCCGCGCGGTGGCCGTGGTGGCTGCCGCCGCTCCTCGTCGTCGCGCTGACGCGGCTCGTCGACGTCGTCGTGCTCTGGCAGCTCGGCCGGGAGCAGAGCGCCCTCGACGTCGGACAGGGCTTCTACCTGCTCGAGCCCGTGCCTGCCGCCCCGGGGTACGGCGACCTCGCCAGCAACTGGGACGGGCAGTGGTACCGCACCATCGCGGAGGACGGCTATCCCACCGACCTCCCCCGCTACGAGGGCAAGGTGCAGCAGAACCCCTGGGCCTTCTTCCCGCTGTTCCCGTTCGCGACGCGACTGCTGATGGCGCTCACGGGCCTGTCGTTCGGTCTGGCCGCCGCCGTCCTCGGCATCGTGGCCTCCACGGTCGCGCTCTGCCTCCTGCACCGGATGGTCGCGCGTCGGGCGGGCGCGTACGTCGGGCTGCTCACCACCGCCGCGCTCAGCGTCAGTCCCGCCGGCGCGGTCCTCGTCACCGGCTACTCCGAGGCCGTCAGCCTCCTCGTGCTCGTGCTCGTGCTGGACGCCCTCTCCCGGCGCCGCTACGGCCTGGTGGTGCTGGGGGCCGTGGTCCTCGGTTTCACCCGCCCCATCGCCCTGGCCCTCGTGCCCGTCGTCCTGGTCCACGCCGCGCTGCGCTGGCGCGCCGAGGGCCCCCTCCCCCGCGCCGAGGTGGTCCGGCTGGCCGTGACCGCCGCAGCGGCGACCGCGGCCTTCGGCCTGTGGCCGCTGACGGCCGCGGTGGTCACGGGCGAGCCCGACGCCTACCTGAGCACGCAGGCCGCCTGGGTGCTCACCGACGAGCGCAGCTGGCAGACCTGGGCGGCCCTGCTGCTGGGCTCGGGGGGCGTGGGCCCGGCGGTCGACGTCGCCGTGGTCCTGGCGGTCGTCCTGGCGATCGTCCTGCAGCCCGCTGCCCGGGTCTGGGCGCCGGAGCTGCGGGCGTGGGTGCTGTCGTACGGCGCGTTCCTGCTGCTGACGACCCGGCCCACGCCGAGCATCACCCGCTACGCCCTGTTCCTGCTCGTGGTGTGGTGGCCGTTCCCCACCCTGGGACGCACGTGGCACCGCGCGGCGCAGGCCCTGGTGCTCGTCGGGGTCCTGGCGCTGGGGTTCGCCCTGCAGCACGAGTGGCTGCGCACCCACTACGTGCTCTCCCCCGAGCGGCTCGCGTACCCCTGACGGGACGCATCCCCGCGACGCGTCAGAGGGCCGAGCCGGCGGCGTACTCCTCGGGGGTCGCGTTCCAGTCGCCGAACCCGTTCTCCATCGTCATCCGGCGGTCCGTGCCCGTGACCTCGACGACGTCGCCGCGGCGGGTGTTCTCGTAGACCCAGGCCGCGTCCTGCGTGGCCATCCCGACACAGCCGTGGCTGACGTTGGCCACGCCCTGCGAGCCGGACGACCACGGGGCGGCGTGGAGGAACTCCCCCGAGTTGGTGACGCGCAGCGCGTACTCGACGTCCTCGATGTTGTAGTACTCCGGGTCGTCGGGGCTGATGCCGGTCGTCGCCGCGTCCATCGTCTTGGTGCGGAACTTCTCCATCACGACCTTCACGCCGGAGCGCGTCTCGAACCCGGGCTTGCCGGCGCTGATGGGCATCCGGCGCGCCTGCGCGCCGTCGATCACCGTCGTCATGGTGTGGGTCGCCGCGTCGACGCGGTGGATCACCGAGCGGCCGACGCGGAAGGTCACGGAGCGGCTCTCCTGGCCGTAGATGCCGCCCCCGGCCGGCACGCCGTTCACCGCCACGTCGACGGTGACCGTCGTACCGGGCTGCCAGTAGGCCTCGGGGCGCCAGCGGACCTGGGTGTCGTCGTACCAGTGCCACGACCCGGGCTGGGCCGGCTCGCTGGTGACGCTCATGTGCCGCTCGAAGGAGGCCCGGTCGGTCACGGGCAGGTCGAAGGACACGACCACCGGCATGCCGACGCCGACCTCCTCGTCGGCGAGCGGGGCGATGGAGGGGAAGGTCTGCTCGTCGAGCGAGAGCGCCACGGTCGAGAACGGCACCTCCGCCGTCGCCTCGCCGCCGCCGTCGCTGCGGGCGCTGGCCCGCAGCAGGTACGACGTACCCGGGTCGAGCAGGGCCGTGGCGGCCCAGCTCAGGCCGTCCTCGAGCACCTCGCCGGGCACCTCGGCGCCCTCCACCGTCGTGACGGTGACGGAGGCCAGCCGGCCGCCCTGCGCCTCCACGCGGAGGAGGTGGTCGACCGGCACCTCCTCGTCAGCGCCCACGCTCGTGACGATGGTGGGCACGGGGGCGGACGCGTCACCCGACGCGGCCGAGCCGCTGCCGGTGTCGTCGTCCGAGGTGCAGGCCGCCAGCGCACCACCGGCGACGGCGGCGATGCCGACAGCGCCGACGATCCGGACGAGGCTGCGCCGTCCCAGGTGCACCCCGCGGGGCGTGCGGAACTCCGACATCCCTCTCCCTCCGGCCCGGCCGAGCACCGGGCACCACGCGAAAAGCGCCCGTCGGGAGACCCGACGAGCGCTTTCCAGCGTAACCCCGGCGACCTCGCCCCTGCGGGAGCAGGGGCCGGACGCCCGGACGATCAGTGGGCGTGCACGCCCCGGTAGTACTCGAACACCCAGCCCGAGAGGGCGAGGATGCCGAGAGCGCACCCGATGATGAACAGCCACCAGCCGAAGATGACGCCGAGCACGCACACGCCGAAGGTCGACGCGGCCCACAGCGGCCACCAGGAGTACGGCGGGAAGAAGCCGAGCTCGCCCGCGCCCTCCACGATCTCGGCGTCCTTGCGGTCCTCCGGGCGCTCGTCGAGCTTGCGCGCCTGGAAGCCGAGGTACCAGGTCACCATGGCCGCCAGCAGGGTGGTCATGACCAGGGCGGACGTGCCGGTCCAGTCCCCGCCCTCGCCGCTGGCGTCGGTCACGAACCAGTACGCCGGCGAGACCAGGATGAGGAAGATGGTGCAGATCGCGAAGATCCAGACCTCCGCGCGCAGGGCCTTCACTTGTCGTCGTCCTTCCTGACGTCGACACCTCGGTCGTTGAGGAGCTCCTCACGACCCTGGGTGTCCGGGGCGTCGGCGAACCGACCCTGGTGCTCCGCGGCGTTCTGCTCGAGCTCGAGGGCGGCGATCTCCGGGTGGTGGAGGTCGAACGCCGGCGACTCCGAGCGGATGCGCGGGATGGAGTGGAAGTTGTGGCGCGGCGGCGGCGAGGACGTCGCCCACTCGAGCGAGCGGCCCCAGCCCCACGGGTCGTCCACCTCGACCTTCGGCCCCTTCGCGGAGACGTAGACGTTGTAGAAGAACGGCAGGAGCGACGCGCTCAGCACGAAGGCACCGATCGTGGAGATCTGGTTGAGCGTGGTGAAGCCGTCCTCGGCGAGGTAGTCGGCGTACCGGCGCGGCATGCCCTCGACACCCAGCCAGTGCTGGACGAGGAACGTCGTGTGGAAGCCGAAGAACAGCAGCCAGAAGTGCAGCTTGCCGAGGCGCTCGTCGAGCATGCGGCCCGTCATCTTCGGCCACCAGAAGTAGAAGCCGGCGAACATCGCGAACACGACCGTGCCGAACACGACGTAGTGGAAGTGCGCCACCACGAAGTAGGAGTCGGAGACGTGGAAGTCCAGCGGCGGGCTCGCGAGCAGGACGCCCGTCAGACCACCGAAGAGGAACGTCGTGAGGAAGCCGATCGACCACAGCATCGGGTTGTCGAAGGACAGGGACCCGCCCCACATCGTGCCGATCCAGTTGAAGAACTTCACGCCGGTCGGGACCGCGATGAGGAACGTCATGCCGGAGAAGAACGGCAGGTTGACCGCACCCGTGACGAACATGTGGTGGGCCCACACGGCGACCGAGAGGATCGCGATCGCCAGGGTCGCGCCGACCAGGCCGACGTAGCCGAAGATCGGCTTGCGGCTGAAGACCGGCAGGATCTCGGTGACGATGCCGAAGAACGGCAGGGCGATGATGTACACCTCTGGGTGCCCGAAGAACCAGAACAGGTGTTGCCACAGGATCGGGCCGCCGTGCGACGCGTCGAAGACGTGGGTGCCGATCGAGCGGTCCGCCTCCAGCATGAGGAGCGCGCCGGCCAGGATCGGGAAGGCGATGAGCACGAGCAGGCTCGTGATCAGGGTGTTCCACGTGAACAGCGACATCCGGAACATCGTCAGCCCGGGGGCGCGCATGCAGATGATGGTGGTGATGAAGTTGACCGCACCGAGGATGGTGCCGAGACCCGCCATGTAGAGGCCCATGATCCACATGTCACCGCCGACGCCCGGCGAGCGGACCTCGTTCGACAGCGGCACGTAGGCGAACCAGCCGAAGCTGGCGGCGCCGTTCGGCGTGAGGAAGCCCGCCGCGGCGATGAGGCCGCCGAACAGGAACAGCCAGTAGCTGAACATGTTGAGGCGCGGGAACGCCACGTCGGGTGCGCCGATCTGCAGCGGCATGATCACGTTGGCGAAGCCGAAGAACAGGGGCGTCGCGAAGAGCAGCAGCATGATCGTGCCGTGCATCGTGAACATCTGGTTGTAGACCTCGTCGTTCACGACCTGCTGGCCGGGGAACGCGAGCTCGGACCGGATGACGAGGGCCATCAGTCCGCCGATGCAGAACCAGGCGAACGAGGTGACCAGGTACATCTTGCCGATGAGCTTGTGGTCCGTCGTGGTCAGCAGACGCACGACGTTCTCGCCGAGAGGCTTCCTCCCGGGGACCACGGTCCCCGTCGTGGGAGCTTGTGTGGCGGTCACTCGTCGCCTCCGTTGGGGTCGTCGAAGTTGCGCAGCGAGGTGCGGGACTCGGTGCCACCGAGGATGGGCCCGTCGTCCGAGACGTCACCGGCCTCCACGAGGCCCTCTACGTACGCGTCGTAGTCCTCCGGGGACACGACCTCGACGTTGAAGAGCATGCGGGAGTGGTAGGTGCCGCAGAGCTCGGCGCACTTGCCCTTGAACACGCCCAGCTCGGTCGGGGTGACCTGGAAGCTGTTCGTGCGGCCCGGGACGACGTCCATCTTCATGAGGAAGCCCGGGATCCAGAAGTTGTGGACCACGTCGGGCGAGTGCAGGTTGAACCGCACCGTCTCGCCCTGCGGGAGAACGAGCGTGGGCAGCTGCGACGCGGTGCCCACCACGTACGCGTACTCGCCCTCGTCGACGCTCTCCTTGTCGGTGTCACCGACGCCGTCCGTGGGGTGGTTGAACGTCCACGACCACTGCTGGCCGACGATCTCGAGCGTCATGTCCGGCTCGGAGTCGTCGAGCACCGTGTTCTGCACGCTGACCGTGTGGAAGAAGAAGACGATCACCATCATGACCGGGGCGATCGTGTAGAAGATCTCGAGCGGCAAGTTGTACCGCGTCTGCACGGGCACCTCGTCGGCGCTGCGGCGGCGGAAGCGCACGACCACCCACAGGATGAGGCCCCACACGATGATGCCGGTGGCGAGCGCGGCGACCCACGACCAGATCCACAGGTCGGCGATGTACGGCGCCTCCTCCGTCGCCTGGCCGGGCAGGCCGAGGTGACGCAGCTGGTACTGGCTCTCCTCGGAGCACCCGGTGAGGACGAGGAGGGCGAGGCCGAGCGACGCGGCGAGCGCGGCGCGTCGGGGCTTGCCCGCGGCGGCGCCGCGGACAGTGCCGGCGCCGGACCGCCGGTGGAGTTGCAGACCCACGAACGAGCCTCTCTCTTGGACGATCACACGACGGGGGGAACTTTATCCGAATCACAGGGAGGAGCGACCCCCAGGGTCGCCTCACCTCCTACACAGCGTAGGACTAACGTCGGTACCCGTGGAAGGCGAGGAGCAGACACCCGCTCCCGGCGGCGCCGTGACGGGCCCCGGGGACCTCGGCGCGCCCCCGTCGGACGGGCCGCCGGCCCCGTCGGGCCCCCCGTCCGCGGCTCCCCCGCCCCCGTGGACCGACCTGGACGCCGCGTCGGCCCGCCCGCTGCACCCGGCCGCCCGTGCGGCGCTGCTCGCGGCGTACGAGCAGGGGTACGCCGACCCCCGCCGCCTGCACCACGGCGGCCGGCAGGCCCGCCGGCTGCTCGACGACGCACGCGAGGTGCTCGCCGGGTCCCTCGGCGTGCGTCCCGACGAGGTCACCTTCACCGGCTCGGGCACCGAGGCGGTCCACCGCGGCCTCCTCGGGCTGGCGCGCGGCCGGCGCCGCGCGGGCACCGTGCTCGCCCACTCCGCCGTCGAGCACTCCGCCGTCCTGCACGCCACCGACTGGGCCGTGCGGGACCTGGGCTGCTCCGCCCGACCCGTCGCGGTCGACGCGTCCGGACGGCTCGACCTCGACGCGCTGCGGGAGGCCCTGGCCCCGGGCGACGTCGCCGCCCTCGCCCTGCAGTCGGCCAACCACGAGGTCGGCACGACGCAGCCCGTCGCCGCGGCCGCCGAGCTCGCCGGGCTCGCGGGCCAGGTGCCCCTGCTCGTCGACGCGTGCGCGTCGGTGGGCTGGCAGCCGCTGCCCGCCGGGTGGGGCGTGGCGGCCGCGTCCGCGCACAAGTGGGGCGGGCCCGCCGGGGTCGGGGTGCTGCTGGTCCGCAAGGGCGTGCGCTGGCGCGACCCGTACCCCGCCGACGACCGCAGCGACCTGCGCGCGAGCGGGTTCGAGGACGTGCCCGGCGCCGTCGCCGCCGCGGCCGCGCTCCGGGCCGTCGTGTCCGAGGCCGAGCAGACCGGCGCACGGCTGCACCGGCTCGTCGACCGGGTACGCCGCGAGGTGGCCGCCCGCGTGCCGGACGTGGACGTCGTGGGCGACCCGGACGACCGGCTCCCCCACCTGCTGACCTTCTCGTGCCTCTACGTCGACGGCGAGGCCCTCGTCACCGAGCTCGACCGCGCCGGCTTCGGCGTGGGCAGCGGCTCCGCGTGCACCGCGTCGACCCACGAGCCCTCGCACGTGCTCGCGGCCATGGGTGCGCTCACCCACGGCAACGTCCGCCTCTCCCTGCACCCCGGTACGCCGGAGCACGAGGTCGAGCGCTTCCTCGACGTCCTGCCGGGCGTGGTCGCACGGCTGCGGGCGGAGGTGGGGATGTGACCGAGCTCGACTGCCGGGGGCTGCCGTGCCCGGCGCCGGTGCTGGCGCTCGCGAAGGCCGCGCGGGGACGGCCCGACGGGACGGAGCTCGCCGTGGTGGCCGACGACCCGGCGGCGCGCGTCGACGTGCCGGCGTGGTGCCGCATGCGGGGGCACCGGTTCCTCGGCGAGGACCGCGCGGCCGACGGGGTGGCCCGCTACCGCGTGGCGCTCGGCGCCTGAGGGGCCGGGCGCGGGACGTCGGTCAGGGGCGGAACGTCTGGAGGTGCGGCTCGACCTCGGCGACGGCCTCGGGACCGTAGGTGCCCTCGAGGCGCTCGAGGAACGCGGCGCGGCCGAGCGTGTACTCCTGCGTGCCGACCTGCTCCACGACGTACACGGCGAGCAGGCAGCCGACCTGCGCGGCCCGCTCGTGCTCGAGGTCCCAGCTGAGCGCGGCGAGGAAGCCGGCCCGGAACGCGTCGCCGACCCCGGTGGGCTCGACCTTCGCGATCTCGGGCACGGCGCCGACCACGACCGGCTCGGCGCCCTCCTGCTCGAGGCGCACCCCGTCGGGGCCGAGCGTGATCACCCAGGTGCCGACCCGCTCGAGGACCTCCTCGTGGGTCCAGCCGGTCTTGGAAACGATGAGCGCGGCCTCGTACTCGTTGGAGAAGAGGATGTCCGCGCCGTCGACGAGGGGGCGGATGAGGTCGCCGTCGCCGAAGGCGAGCTGCTGGGAGGGGTCGGCGACGAAGCGGTAGCCGCGCTGGCGGCACTCGTCGGTGTGGCGCTGCATCGCGGCCGGGTCGTTGGGGCCGACGAGCACGTAGTCGGGCGCGCCGACGCGCTCGACGATCGGCTGCAGCTCGATCTCGCGGGCCTCGCTCATCGCGCCGGCGTAGAACGTCGCGAACTGGGCCATCGCGGCGTCGTTGGTGCAGACGAAGCGCGCGGTGTGGCGCGTGTCGGAGACGTGCACCGAGTCGCAGTCCACGCCGTGGCGCTCCAGCCAGGAGCGGTAGTCGGCGAAGTCCTCGCCCACCGCGCCGACCAGGATCGGCCGCAGGCCGAGGTTGCCGAGGCCGAACGAGATGTTCGCGGCGCACCCGCCCCGTCGTACGTCGAGGTCGTCGACGAGGAAGGAGACCGACAGCTTGTCGAGCTGGTCGACGACGAGGGAGTCGGCGAACTTGCCCGAGAAGGTCATGAGGTGGTCGGTGGCGATGGATCCCGTGATGAGGAGCGACACGACGCCCGACCCTACGCGAGGCCCGGCGGAGCACCCAGCCCCCGTCCCGCGGCGTCGCGCGGCGCGGGCCCGGGACACTACCGTCAGGTAGCCCTGGGTCTACCCGGCGGTAGCGCCTACGTTCGCGACATGACCCCCGCCACGCCGTCCCCCCGCCCCGCCTACGCGGACCCCGCCGCCCCCGCCGACCTGGTCCAGGACTGCCGGGCGGCCACCCGCGAGCTGCGCCTCGACACCCCCGCCGCGCGCCTGGCCCGCGCGGCGCTGCGCCCCGCACCCTCGCTGGCGTACGACGACCAGCCCCGCGAGGTCCGCAAGCCCGAGATCGCCGTCAGCGCCGCCGCCGCGCGCCTGGCCTCCGCGATCTACCAGGACTGACACCCGCCGCCAGCCTCTCTCGGCGCCGGGGGCGCCGGGACGACGAAGGCCCCACCTCCGTGGAGGTGGGGCCTTCGTCGCGCTCGCGCTGGTCCGCCGGCGACCCGGCGGACGCGGCTCAGTGGAACGAGTCGCCGCAGGCGCAGGAGCCCGTCGCGTTCGGGTTGTCGATCGTGAAGCCCTGCTTCTCGATGGTGTCGACGAAGTCGATCTCGGCACCGTTGAGGTAGGGGACGCTCATGCGGTCGACGACCACGGTCACGCCGTCGAAGTCGGTGACGACGTCGCCGTCGAGGGTCCGCTCGTCGAAGAACAGCTGGTAGCGCAGGCCCGAGCAGCCACCGGGCTGCACCGAGATGCGGAGGGAGAGGTCGTCGCGACCCTCCTGCTCCAGCAGGCTCTTGACCTTGGACGCCGCGGTCGCGCTCAGGTTGATCTGGTCGGTGCGACGCTCGGTGGTCGTCTGGATGTCCACCTGCTCGGTCATGTGCACTCCCTGGAGGTTCGGCGGTTGTTCGTGCAGTGAGGTCAATGGTGACACACCCCTGCCGTATTCCCGAGGCCTGGACGGACGCGATCCGGACCGCGGCCCGGTTCGCTCCCACGGTGCCCGGCCGCGCCGCCCCGCGCGAGGCGGGGGTGTCAGCGTGGGGCGGGCCGTCAGCGCGACCAGGCCCGGGCCACGCGGGCCGCCGTGCGGGCGAGCGCGTCGTACGGGTCCGAGGTCGCCGCCTCCCGCCCCGCCACGTCGACCACGGCGTAGGCGGTCTCCACCCCCATCGCACGCATCTCCCGGGTCCCCACCAGCACCTCGCCGGCGACGACCACGCACGGCCGGACCGCACGGGTCGCCACCTGGGCGACGCCGTGGGGGGCCTTGCCGGTCCGGCTCGCGGGGTCGAGCCGGCCCTCCCCCGTGACGACGAGGTCCGCCGCGCGGGCCCGGTCCTCGAGACCGACCGCGCCGAGCACCAGCTCGACACCCGGCGCCGCAGCGGCCCCGAGCAGCAGCAGCCCGTACCCGACCCCGCCCCCGGCCCCGGCCCCCGGCTCGAGCGAGGTACGCCGGCCCGCGGCCGCCGCCCACCCCTCGAGCAGACCGTCGACGGCCGGCACCCGCTCCTCGGCGATCCCGCGCTCCACCCCGGCGGCCTTGGCCGTCCCGAACAGGCCGGTGAGCGGGATGGGCACGTCGTGGGCCACGACCAGCTCGACGCCTGCCACGGCCGCGCGGGCGGCCGAGAGGTCCACCTCCCGCACGCCGTCGAGCGCCACCGGCCCGGCGTCGAGCGCGCGGTCGGCCCGGGCCCCCAGCGCGGCGAGCAGCCCGGCCCCGCCGTCCGTCGCCGCGCTGGGACCGACGCCGACCACGACCCGCCGCGCACCCGTGCCGACGGCCGCGGCGACCAGCTGCCCCACGCCGTACGACGACGCCCGCTCCGCCGTCGCCGGGTCGCCGGGCCCCACCGCGCAGGCCTGGGCCGACGCGACGTACGCCGTGTCCCCCGCCCGCAGGACGGTGGCGGGGACGGTGCCGCCGAGCGGGTCGCGGACGGCCACCGCGAGGAGGTGGCCCCCCAGGGCGGCGTGGAGCACCTCGACGAAGCCGGAGCCGCCGTCGGCGACCGGGGCGAGGTCGAGCTCGTCGCCCGGGGCGCGCGAGCGCCAGCCGTCGGCGACGGCGCGGGCCGCCTCACCGGCGGTCAGGGTGCCGGCGAAGGGGCCCGGGGCGATGAGCACACGCACGCGCCCATCCTGCCCGGCGCTTACCATGGAGCCCATGACCACCGTCGAGCTGACCCTGCTCCCCCTGGGTCGCGGCAGCGACCTCGACTCCGAGCGGGGCGTCGACTGCCCCGGCGACCTGCCCCCGGCCTCCGACCCGACGCTGGTCGCGCGCGCCCGGGCGGCCAAGGAGGCGCTCGGCGACCGGGTCTTCGTGCTCGGGCACCACTACCAGCGCGACGAGGTGATCCAGTTCGCCGACGTCACGGGCGACTCGTTCAAGCTGGCCCGCGAGGCGGCGGCGCGCCCCGACGCGCCGTACATCGTGTTCTGCGGCGTGCACTTCATGGCCGAGTCCGCCGACATCCTCACCTCGGACAGCCAGCAGGTCGTGCTGCCCGACCTCGCCGCCGGCTGCTCCATGGCCGACATGGCGCTGCTGCCCCAGGTCGAGGACGCCTGGGACGCGCTCGTGGACGCCGGCGTCGCCGACGACGTCGTGCCCGTGACCTACATGAACTCCTCCGCCGACATCAAGGCGTTCTGCGGGCGCAACGGGGGCGCCGTGTGCACCTCGTCCAACGCCGACGTCGCCCTGGAGTGGGCGTTCGCGCAGCGCCCGGAGGGCCGGGGAAAGGTGCTCTTCCTGCCCGACCAGCACCTCGGCCGCAACACCGCGGTGCTCGAGATGGGTCTCTCGCTCGAGGACTGCGTGGTGTGGAACCCGCACCGCCCGAACGGCGGGCTGACGGTCGAGCAGCTGCGCGACGCCAAGATGATCCTGTGGAAGGGCCACTGCTCGGTGCACGGCCGCTTCTCCCCCGAGGTCGTGGACGAGCTGCGCGCCACCATCCCCGACGTCAAGATCCTGGTGCACCCCGAGTGCCGCCACGAGGTGGTCACCCGCGCCGACCTCGTCGGCTCGACCGAGTTCATCATCCGGACCATCGAGGCGGCCGAGCCCGGCTCGCGCTGGGCGATCGGCACCGAGCTCAACCTCGTCAAGCGGCTCGCCGCGGCGCACCCCGACAAGGAGATCTCGTTCCTCGACCGGACGGTCTGCTACTGCTCCACGATGAACCGCATCGACCTGCCCCACCTGGTGTGGGCGCTCGAGTCGCTCGTCGCGGGCCAGGTGCCGAACGTCATCCGGGTGGACGACGAGACGCAGGAGTGGGCGAAGGTCGCCCTGCAGCGCATGCTCGACCTGCCGGGGCGCACCGCGCGCTGAAGCCCCGGCCCGGGGCCTCAGGAGTCGGGCAGCTCGACCCAGGCCACGGTGCCGCCACCCTCGCGGGGCTCCAGCCCGATGCGTCCGCCGTGGGCCTCCACCACCCGTCGGCACGTGGCGAGGCCGATGCCGGACCCGTCGGCCTGGGTGTCGAGGCGCACGAGCGGCTCGAACACGCGCCCGGCGTCCTCCGGTGCGATCCCCAGCCCCCGGTCGGCGACCTCGATGCGCCAGCCGCCGTCCACGCGCCGCCCGGCGACGTCGATGGCCGCCGGCTCGCTGGGCCGGGTGAACTTGGCCGCGTTGGCCACGAGGTTCTGCAGCACGGCGCGCAGCTGGGTGGCGTCGCCGCACACGGTGGGCAGCTCGCCCACCGTTACGGACGCGCCGGACAGCGCACCGTCCAGGTCGCCCAGGACGGCGGCGACGACCTGGCCCAGGTCGACGTCGTCGCGGCGCAGGGTGCCCCCGACGCGGGCGAACGCCAGGAGGTCCTCGATGAGGGCCTCCATCCGCTTCGTGCCGCGCAGCGCGCGGTCGACCGTGCGGGCGCCGCCCTGCTCCTCCAGCTGCTCCTGCAGCAGGTAGAGCGACATGGCCACGGTCGACAGGGGGTTGCGCAGGTCGTGGCTGACCTGGCCGGCGAAGGCCGCGAGGTGCTCGTTGGAGCGCGCGAGCTCGTCCCGCATCTCCTCGGTACGGCGCAGCGACGCGTCGAGCGCACGGGCCCGCCGGGACAGCTCGAGGGTGTCGACCACGCGGTCGGCGAGCGTCGAGAGCGCCAGGCGCTGGGTCTCGTCGAGCTCGCGCGGCTCGGTGTCGAAGACGCACAGCGTGCCGATGACGACGTCGTCCTGCGTCCGCAGCGGGTGCGCGGCGTAGAACCGGACCGTGTTGATGCGACCGTCGACGAACGGGTTGGCGCTGAAGCGCTCGTCGAGGCGGGCGTCGGGCACCACGACGGGGCTGCCGAGCTCGACCGTGACGGCGCACATGGAGTCCTCACGCCGGCAGATCGAGGCATCGAAGCCGACCGTCGCGATCTGGTGCTGCTGGGTCGAGGTGATGACGTTGACGGTCGCCAGGGGCACGCGGGCCACGAAGGCCGCCATCTCGACGACCGCCTGCACCTCGCGGGGCGGGGGGTCGAGCAACCCGTAGCGGTCGATCGCCTCCTCGAGGTCCTTCGCCTGCTGGCCCATCGGCCCGTCCTCCTCCCACCCCGCGCCTGCGCGGGGCCTCGGTCCAGCGGTTCAGAGCCCGGGTGCGCCCCAGAGCGCGAGCCAGCGCTGCAGGCTCGGCTCCACCGGCAGCTCGGTCGCGAGCTGGTCGCGCACGTTGATCTCCGTCAGGTTGTCACGCGTGTCCGCGCCGGTGGGGGCGAACGGGTAAAAGGTGCCCTGCTTGTAGAGGTACACGAGGCCCAGGCGCGGACCGTCGCCGGGGGCGGCGAAGCCGACGACCGAGCAGAGCAGCGACGGCCCGAACCCCTGCTCCTCCAGCAGCACGTTCACCGCGTGCAGGTCGGTGCACAGGCCCGCGACGTCCGCCGGGTCCCGTCGTACGACGAGCCAGGTGAAGCCGAACTCGTCGACGGTGCGCTCGGCGGCCGGCGTGCGGGGGTCCGCGTCGAGGAGGGCCACGATGTCGGCCTCCGTCGACCGGAAGGCCGCTCCGTCCGCCGACCGGAAGCAGACCGAGCCGACGCCGGTGGGCTCGAGCCCCAGGGCGGTCTGCAGGGTGATGGCCGCGCTCGGCACGCCGAACAGCGCGTCGAGGTCGGCCTGCTTCGGCGCACGGCGCCCCAGGACCGCGTCCCAGAACCCCACGTCACACCCCCGGTCGGCCGAGGTCGGCCTGGATGCGCGCCAGTTGCTCGAGCCGCTGCTCCAGCGACGGGTGCGTGGAGGTGATGGTCGACAGCGACGCCCCGCTGATCGCGGGAGCGATGAAGAACGCGTTCATGGCCCGCGACGTGCGCAGGTCCCGCTGCGGGATCGAGGCCATCTCCCCGGTGATCTTCTGCAGCGCCGACGCCAGCGCCGCCGGCTTGAGCGTCAGGTAGGCGCCCGAGCGGTCGGCGCACAGCTCGCGGTAGCGCGAGAGCAGCCGGGTGAGGAAGAAGCTGATGGCGTAGACCACGAGCGAGATCACCAGCGCGAGGAGCAGGGCCGCGGCGCCCCCGCCCTTGCCGTTGCGGTCCCGGCCGCCGCCCATGAACGCGCCGTACTGCGCGCCCCGGGTGACCATGCCGGCCACGATGCCCGCGGACGAGGCGATGGTCATGACCATGACGTCGCGGTGCGCGACGTGCGACAGCTCGTGGGCGAGCACGCCCTCGAGCTCCTCGGCGTCGAGGCGGCGCAGGATCCCGGTCGTCACGCAGACCACCGCCCGGTCCGGCGAGCGCCCGGTGGCGAACGCGTTGGGGATGTCCATGTCGGCGACCCCCACCCGGGGCTTCGGCATGTCGGCCAGCGCGCAGAGCCGGTCGATCATGCCGTGCAGCTCCGGCGCCTCCTGCGGGGAGACCTCACGGGCGCGCATCGCGCGCATCGCGAGCGTGTCCGAGGACCACCACTGGAAGAACGCGATGGCGAGACCGACGAGGCCCACCACCACCGCGAGACCGGGGCTGCGGACGGCGTACATGATCCCCACCACCAGCGCCACGAACAGGGCGCCGAGGAGGAAGAGCACGAGCGTCATCCGGGCGGTGAGGCCCCGATCGGGGAGGAAACGGGTCCGAGCCATGCGGTGCCCGGCGTCAGCCGGGGATGAGACCGTCGTCGCCGAGCATCGCCCGGACCTCCTCGAGGGAGGCGTCCTCCGGCGGGAGGATCAGGTCGGACTCGTCGAGCGCGTCGGCGGCGTGCGGCACGCCCTCGGCGCGCACGCCGGCGAGCAGCGCGGCCAGCGCGGGGCGGAAGGCCGCCTCGTCGCCGTCCTCGACCGCCTTCTCCACGGCGTCGTCGAGCGCGTTCAGGGACGCGAAGCAGGCGTCGGTGATGTCGAACTGGCCCTCACCCAGGATGCGGACGATCACTGCTGACCGCCCTCCGTGCGCTTGACCGCCTCCGGCTGGAGGATGTCGCCGCTCGCCGGCGCACCCTCGATGGCCTGGGGGGCGGACGGGGCCGAGAGGCCCTTGAGGGCGGCGAGCTCGGCCTCGACGTCGGCACCCGAGCTGAGCGCGTCGAGCTCGCGGGCGATGTCGTCGCCGCGGTTGAGCGACGAGGCGTCCTCGAGGGCACCCGAGGCCAGCAGCTCGTCGATCGCGCCGGCGCGGGCCTGCATCTGGGCCGTCTTGTCCTCGGCGCGCTGGATGGCCAGGCCGACGTCGCCCATCTCCTCGCCGATGCCGGACATCGCCTCGTTGATGCGCGTCTGCGCCTCGGCCGCCGTGTAGGTGGCCTTGATGGTCTCCTTGCGCGTGCGGAAGGACTCGACCTTGGCCTGCAGGCGCTGCTGCGCCAGCACCAGCTTCTCCTCCTCGCCCTGCAGCTGCGCGTGCTGCGTGCGGAGGTCGGCGATCTGCTGGCTCAGGCCCGACTTGCGCGTGAGGGCCTCGCGGGCCAGGTCCTCGCGGCCGACCTGGATCGCCTTCTGCGCCTGGTCGGTGAGCTTCTGGGCCTGCTGCTCGAGCTGGTTCACCTGCAGCTCGACGCGCTTGCGGCTCGTGGCGACGTCGGCGACGCCGCGGCGCACCTTGCTCAGCAGCTCGATCTGGCGCTGGTAGCTGTAGTCCAGGGTCTCCCGCGGGTCCTCGGCCCGGTCGAGGGCGGTGTTGGCCTTCGACCTGAAGATCAGGCTCATGCGCTTCATCAGACTCATCGGGTGGCCTCTCCTCGGGCGGTGCTCGTGCGGCGGTGCGTCCGGTGCTCCCGACCGCGGTCGGGGCCCGCTGCGGCTTCCCGCTCAACACTAGGCGCAAACCTCAAGGCGGGCGAGGGTGGGTGCGGCCCGCGGCGGGCCGGTACCCTGGCACCTCCGCGAGCGTCCCGGCCCCGTGCCGTGCGCTCCCCACCGTCCGTCCTGTGAGGCCAGCGTTGTTCCGTCGTAGCTCCACCCCCGTCGACCCGGGCCCCTCGACCACCGAGGCCCCCGACCCCGCGGGCGAGGTGGACGGACGCCCCTCGAGGAACCCCGCCGCCAAGGGTCGCCCCACGCCGAGCCGGCGCGAGGCCGAGGCGGCGGCGCGGGCCCGCGCGAAGCCCGCCCGCTCCCGCAAGGAGCTGGCGGCCAAGGAGCGCGCCGACCGCAAGGCCCGCCAGGACAAGGTCCGCCAGGCCATGAAGACCGGCGACGAGACCTTCATGCCGAAGCGCGACCGCGGGCCGGTGCGCCGCTTCACCCGCGACTTCGTGGACTCGCGCTTCTCCTTCACCGAGCTGACGCTGCCGGTCATGGTGCTCTCGCTCGTCCTGCAGTACTCGGGCAACGCCGACCTCGTCGCCATGGGCACCCTGGTGCTGACGACGATGCTGCTGCTGGTCGTGCTCGACGTGCTCTACCTGCGCTTCCGCCTGCGCCGCGAGGTGCGCCGCCGCTTCCCCGACGAGCCCTTCAAGGGCCTCACCTTCTACGCGGTAAGCCGCTCGCTGCAGATCAAGCCGTGGCGCCTGCCCAAGCCGCGCGTCAAGATCGGCACCCGCCTCGGCGACGACTACCGCTGACCGGGTGAGCGGCCCGGCCGAGGAGGTCGACGGGCGGCGCGCCCTGGTGCGCCAGGGCCTGGCCATCGGCGTCGCGACCGGCCTCTACGGCACCTCCTTCGGGGCCGTCGCCGTCGCGGGCGGGCTCGACGTCTGGCAGGCCTGCGCACTGTCGCTGCTGGTCTTCTCCGGCGCCTCCCAGTTCGCCTTCGTCGGCGTGCTCGCCGCCGGCGGCTCCCCCTGGTCGGGCGCGGCCACCGGCCTGATGCTCGGGGCGCGCAACATGCTCTACGGCCTCGGCCTGGTGCGTCTGCTCGGCTGGCGGGGACTGCGGCGCGCCGGCGCCGCGCAGCTCGTGATCGACGAGTCCAGCGCCGTGGCGACCGCCACCACCCGCACCGACCACGCCCGCCTCGGCTTCCTCGTCACCGGCGGGTCGGTCTTCGTGCTGTGGAACCTCATGACCCTCGTCGGCGCGCTCGCCGGCACGGCCATCGGCGACCCCCGTACCTACGGTCTCGACGCGGCCGTCGCCGCCGCGTTCCTCGCCCTGCTGTGGCCGCGGCTGGGCGACCGGCCGGCCGTCGTCGTCGCCGTGGTGGCGGCTGCGCTGGCCCTGCTGCTCGTGCCCGCCACGCCGGCCGGCGTACCCGTGCTCGCGTCCGCGTCCGTGGCCCTCCTGGCCGCGCTCCTGCCCCGGCGCTCGCCGCCAGGCCCGGTCCCCGCCGAAGGGAGCGCGTCGTGAGCACCACGTGGGTCGCGCTGCTGGTGCTCGCGGCCGGCAGCTACCTGCTCAAGCTCGCGGGCCTGTCCCTGCCCGCGGAGGTGCTGGAACGGCCCGTCGTACGACGGGTGGCCCTGGCCCTGCCCATCGCCCTGCTGTCCGCCCTGGTGGCGGTGCAGGCCGTCGCGGACGGGTCGCGGCTGGTCGTCGACGCCCGGGTCGCCGGGCTCGCGGTGGCGGTCGTCGCCCTCGCTCTGCGCGCGAACTTCCTCCTCGTCGTGGTGCTGGCCGCGCTCACCGCCGCGGGGCTGCGCGCGGCGGGCGTGGGCTGAGCCCCGCGCGGTCCGCTCCAGCGCTCAGTCGAGGTCGAGGAACGCCTCGAGCCCGACCGTGAGGCCGGGGTGGGCGCCGATCTCGCGGACGCCCACGAGCACGCCGGGCGCGAACGACGCGCGGTCCATCGAGTCGTGGCGGATCGTGAGGGTCTCCCCCGGGCCACCGAGCACGACCTCCTGGTGGGCCACCATCCCGCGGATGCGCAGGGCGTGGACGGGCACGCCGTCCACGACCGCGCCGCGGGCGCCGTCGAGCGCCGTCGACGTCGCGTCCGGCATCGGCGGGCAGCCCGCCTCGCGCCGGGCCGCGGCGACGAGCTCGGCGGTGCGGCGCGCCGTACCCGAGGGGGCGTCGGCCTTCGTCGGGTGGTGCAGCTCCACGACCTCGACCGACTCGTAGAAGCGGGCGGCCTCGGCCGCGAACCGCATCATCAGCACCGCGCCGATGGAGAAGTTGGGGGCGATGAGCACGCCCGTGCCGGGCGAGTCCGCGAGCCACGACCGGAGCCGGTCGAGACGCTCGTCGTCGAACCCGGTGGTGCCGACGACGGCGTGGATGCCGGCCGCGACGCACACCTCGAGGTTGTCCATCACCACGTCGGGGTGGGTGAAGTCCACGACCACCTCGGCGCCCGAGGTGCGCAGCACCGCGACGTCGTCCCCGGCGTCCACCTGCGCCACCAGCTCGAGGTCGTCGGCGGCCTCGACCGCCCGGCAGATCTCCTGGCCGACCTTGCCGCGCGCGCCCAGCACGCCGACCCGGGTCCGCTGCGTCCCGTTCTCGCTCACAGCAGGACAACCTACGCGGGCCGCGGCCGCCGTCGCCCACCCGGTCGAGGGGTCCGCCGGCCGTGGCGGTGCCAGCACCCGCTCGGCGCAGGTGGCAGGCTGTACCGCATGAGGCAGCAGACCATCCCGGCCCGGATCCGTTGGGGAGTCGACGTCATGGACGTCCAGCCCGGCGACCAGCTCCTGGAGGTCGGTTGCGGGCCCGGCGCGGCGGCGGAGCTCGTCTGCTCCCGCCTGGAGACCGGCAAGCTCTTCGCCATCGACCGCTCGGAGTCGGGCGTGGACCGCACGAAGCGGCGCTGCGCGGCATACGTCGACGCGGGCCGGCTGACGGTGCGCCAGATCGACCTCGCGACCCTGCGCGTGCCCGTGAAGCGGCTCCACAAGGCGTTCGCCTTCAACGTCAACCTGTTCTGGGTGCGCGGCGCCGCCGACGAGGTGGCGCTGCTGCACGAGAAGCTGCTGCCCGGCGGCAAGCTGTTCCTCTTCTACGAGGCCACGCGTCCCGAGGGCAAGCAGCGCATCGTCGAGTCGGCGAGCCGGGCCCTCACCGAGGGCGGCTTCCGCGTCTCGGTCGTGCAGAACCCGCAGCAGGGCTCCGTCGGCATCGTCGGGCAGCGGGTCACCGCCCAGATCTGACCGGCCCCGGCCGGCCCCGGGCCGGCCCGCGTCAGGAGGGGCCGACCACCGCGAGCACCTCGGGGCCGCCCAGGACGGTCGCGGCCAGCTCGGCCACCTCGTCCACGGTGACCGCGTCGATGCGCTCGATGACCTCGTCGACGCCGAGCAGCCGCTCCCCCAGCAGCTCGCCCTTGCCCAGGCGGTGCATCCGCGAGGCCGTGTCCTCCATGCCGAGCACGAGCCCGGCCCGCAGCTGGCCGGCGCCCCGGCGTACCTCGTCGGCGTCGAGGCCGCCGCGGGCCACGGCGGCCAGCTCGGCCCGCACCACCTCGAGGGTCGCGTCGAGCTTCGCGGGCAGGCACCCGACCGCGACGCCGACGAGCCCGGCGCCGACGTGCTGCGTGGTGAAGGCGTAGACGGAGTACGCCAGGCCGCGCCGTTCGCGCACCTCCTGGAAGAGGCGCGACGACGTGCCGCCGCCCAGGCCCGTGGTGAGGATGCCCATCGCGAAGCGGCGCTCGTCGCCCCGTGCGAGGCCCGCCGTGCCCAGCACGACGTTGACCTGCTCGAAGCCGCGGGTCGCGCTCGCCCGTCCCGGGCGCACCCGGCGCACGGTGGGGCGCGGCGCCGCGTCGGCGAGCGGCGGGGTCTCGGGGGCCGCCTCGGTGTCGAGGAAGCCACGGCGGCCGAAGGCGCGGGTCACCAGGGCGACCAGCGCGTCGTGGTCGACGTTGCCCGCCGCCGAGACCACCATCCGCGGCGCCCGGTAGTGACGACGGTGGAAGCGACGCACCGCCGCGGGCGACATGGCCTCGATGGAGGCCTCGGTGCCCGCGATCGGGCGGCCGTACGGCGAGTCCCCCCACGCCTGCGCGGCGAAGAGGTTGTGGACGACGTCGTCGGGGTCGTCGTCGTGCATGGCGATCTCGTCGAGGATCACCTCGCGCTCCGCCTCGACGTCCGCGTCGGCGATGAGCGAGGAGGTCAGCATGTCGCCCATGACGTCGAGCACGAGCGGGACGTCGGCGTCGAGCACCCGCGCGTGGAAGCACGTGTACTCCTTCGCGGTGAACGCGTTCACCTCCGCGCCGACCTCGTCGAGCTCGACGGAGATGTCGAGCGCCGAGCGGTCGCGCGTGCCCTTGAACAGCACGTGCTCGAGGAAGTGCGAGCCGCCGTGCAGCGCGGGCACCTCGTGGCGCGAGCCCACGCCGATCCAGACACCGATGCTCGCCGAGCGCACGCCGGCGACGTGCTCGCTCACGACGCGCAGGCCGCTGGGCAGGACGGTACGGCGGACGCCCGCCGGCAGCGGGGTCGGCTCGACGCCGCCCCCCGCGCGGGCCGGGGAGGGGGCCGGGAACGGGGCCGGCCGGCCAGCAGCGGACTGCTGGCCGGCCGGACCGGTGGTGTGCGGGGAGGTCACTCCGCGGAGTCGCCCTCGACCTCGGCGGCCTCGGCGGCCGGCTCGCCGGCCTCCTCGACCACGGGGACGAGCGACAGCTTGCCGCGGTCGTCGATCTCGCCGATCTCGACCTGGATCTTCTGGCCGACGGAGACGACGTCGTCGACGGACTCGACGCGCTTTCCGTCGTTGAGGGCCCGCAGCTTGGTGATGTGCAGCAGGCCGTCCTTGCCCGGCATCAGCGAGACGAACGCACCGAAGTTCGTCGTCTTCACGATGGTGCCGAGGTAGCGCTCGCCGACCTCGGGCATCGTCGGGTTGGCGATGGCGTTGATCGCGGAGCGGGCGGCCTCGGCGGCCGAGCCCTCTTGGGCACCGATGTAGATGGTGCCGTCGTCCTCGATCGAGATCTGGGCGCCCGTGTCGTCCTGGATCTGGTTGATGACCTTGCCCTTGGGGCCGATGACCTCGCCGATCTTGTCGACGGGGATCTTCACCGTGATGATGCGCGGCGCCGTGGCGGACATCTCGCCGGGGACGGAGATGGCCTCGTCCATGACGTCGAGGATCGCCAGGCGCGCGTCGCGGGCCTGGGTCAGCGCGCCGGCCAGCACCTGCGCCGGGATGCCGTCGAGCTTGGTGTCGAGCTGCAGCGCGGTGACGAACTCGCGCGTGCCGGCGACCTTGAAGTCCATGTCGCCGAACGCGTCCTCCGCGCCGAGGATGTCGGTCAGCGCGACGTACTGCGTCTGGCCGTCGACCTCGCCGGAGATGAGACCCATCGCGATGCCCGCGACCGGCGCCTTCAGCGGGACGCCCGCGTGCAGGAGACCGAGCGTGGAGGCGCAGACCGAGCCCATCGAGGTGGAGCCGTTGGAGCCCATGGCCTCGGAGAGCTGACGGATCGCGTAGGGGAACTCCTCGCGCGAGGGCAGCACGGGCAGGAGGGCGCGGCGCGCGAGCGCGCCGTGGCCGACCTCGCGGCGCTTCGGCGAGCCGACGCGACCGGTCTCGCCCGTGGAGAAGGGCGGGAACACGTACTTGTGCATGTAGCGGCGGTGCTTCTCCGGCGACAGCGTGTCGAGCTGCTGCTCCATCTTGAGCATGCCGAGCGTCGTGACGCCGAGGATCTGCGTCTCGCCGCGCTCGAACAGCGCCGAGCCGTGGACGCGCGGGATCACGCCGACCTCGGCGTGCAGCGGGCGGATGTCGGCGAGGCCGCGACCGTCCATGCGCACCTTGTCGCGCAGGACGCGCTCGCGGACGAGCTGCTTGGTCAGCGCGCGGTAGGCGGCGCCGACCTCCTTCTCGCGGCCCTCGAAGTCGGAGCCGATGCGCTCGAGCAGCGCGGCCTTGACCTCGTCGAGCTTCTCCTCGCGCTCCTGCTTGCCGGCGATCGTCAGCGCCGCGGCGGTCTCGCCGCTCACGGCGGCCTCGACGGCGGCGTACACGTCGTCCTCGAAGTCGAGGAAGACCGGGAAGTCGGCGACCGGCTTGGCGGCGGCCTTGGCGAGCTCGGCCTGGGCCTCCACCAGCTGCTTGATGAACGGCTTGGCCGCGTCGAGACCGCCGGCGACGACCTCCTCGGTGGGGGCCTGCACGCCGCCCTGGACCAGGGTCCAGGTCTGCTCGGTGGCCTCGGCCTCGACCATCATGATCGCGACGTCGCCCGAGTCGGTGACGCGACCCGCGACGACCATGTCGAAGACGGCGTCCTCGAGCTGGCTGTGGGTCGGGAACGCCACCCACTGACCCTCGATGAGCGCCACTCGGACGCCACCGATGGGGCCGGAGAACGGCAGGCCGGAGAGCTGCGTCGACATGGACGCGGCGTTGATCGCCAGCACGTCGTACGGGGTGTCGGGGTTGAGCGACATCACGGTGATGACGACCTGGACCTCGTTGCGCAGGCCCTTCTTGAAGGTCGGGCGCAGCGGGCGGTCGATGAGGCGGCAGGCGAGGATCGCGTCCTCGCCCGGGCGGCCCTCGCTGCGGAAGAACGAGCCGGGGATCTGGCCCGCGGCGTACATCCGCTCCTCGACGTCGATCGTCAGGGGGAAGAAGTCGAAGTGGTCCTTGGGGTGCTTGCCCGCCGTCGTGGCGGACAGCAGCATCGTGTCGTCGTCGAGGTACGCCGTCACGGAGCCGGCGGCCTGCCGGGCGAGCAGCCCGGTCTCGAACTTGACGGTGCGGGTGCCGAAGCGTCCGTTGTCGAGGACGGTCTCGACGGCGGAGATGACGGGCCCGGTGGGGGTGGACTCGGTCAAGGAGATCCCTGTTCTGTGTGCGGAGCGAACCGCGGCGTGCTCGCCTGTCGCGATGCACGGGGGCCGTCCACGCGCGGGTGGGGCCTCGTCGAGGTCCCGCGGCTTGCGTGCCGGTCTTCGATCGAGGCCCGCGGAGCCGGCCGGTCGACGTGCGACGCGGGGATCCGAGGGCCACTACCGAGGACCGGGCCGGACGGTGCGGGTCGCTCCTGGTGGATGGTTCCGGTGTTCTGTTGTCCTGCGGTCCTACGGGGTGGTGCCTACGGGGTGGTGCCGGTGGTGCGGGGCGCGCCGTCGGGCGGCGCGCACGGCTCCGACGATAGCGGCTCGGCGCCGCTGGACGAAGGAGGCCGGATGCAGCAGGAGCGGCCGCCCGGGTGGGCGACCGCTCCTGGCGCGATCAACGACGGAGGCCGAGGCGCTCGATGATCGAGCGGTACCGGTTGATGTCCGTCTTGCTGAGGTAGTTGAGCAGGCGGCGGCGCTGGCCGACCAGCAGCAGCAGGCCACGACGGCTGTGGTGGTCGTGCTTGTGCTGCTTCAGGTGCTCCGTGAGGTGCGCGATGCGGTGGCTCAGCAGCGCGACCTGCACCTCCGGCGAGCCGGTGTCGCCCGGCGTCGTGCCGTACTCGGCGATGATCCTCTTCTTGGTCTCCGCGTCGGTTCCGATCGACATGCGGGCTCCTCTCGACTCGTTGCGCGGCGCGCCGGGGCCTGTTCTCCCGGGCACTGGGTTCCGCGGCCGTCCTGACGGCAACCGGAGAAACGTACCAGCGGCGCCGCGACGCCCCCAAAACAGCGCGGTACGGCGGGGCTCAGGCCTCCGGCTGCCCGCCCTCGGCCGCGGCGAGCACCGCCCGGGCGGCGGCGCGGGCCGCCGTCGGGTCGGACGCGGCGAGCACGGCCTCGGCGACCTGGTGGCACTCGTCGGCCGTGACGCGGGCGAGCATGGCGCCGACGGCGCGGACCGCGCTCGGCGCCATCGACAGCGACGTGATGCCCATGCCGACGAGCGCGCAGGCGAGCAGCGGGTCGGCGGCGGCCTCGCCGCAGACGCCGACGGGCTTGCCGGCCTGCTGGCCCGCCGCCGCCGTGATGGCGACGAGGTGGAGCACCGCGGGCTGCCACGGGTCCGTGAGGTGGGCCAGGTCGCTGGCGAGCCGGTCGGCGGCCATCGTGTACTGCGTCAGGTCGTTGGTGCCGATCGACAGGAAGTCGACGACCTCGAGCACCCGGTGGGCGAGCACCGCGACGGCCGGCACCTCGACCATCGCCCCCGCCCTCAGGCCCCGGGCGTGCACCTGCTCGGCGAAGGCCGCGGCCTCGTCGCGCGTGGCGACCATGGGCGCCATGACCCACGCCTCGGTGCCGGTGCGCCGCGCGGCCTCCGCCACCGCGTCGAGCTGGTGGGCCAGCAGCGCGGGGTTGTCGGCGGCGAGCCGCAGGCCGCGCACGCCCAGGGCGGGGTTCTCCTCCCCCTCGTGGGTCGCGAAGGCGATCGGCTTGTCGGAACCGGCGTCGAGGGTGCGCACGACGACGTGCTGGCCCCGGCCGGCGTACGGCGCGAGCACCTCGGCGTAGATGTCCGCCTGCTCCGCCACCGTCGGCTCGGTCGGGCGGTCGAGGAAGGACAGCTCGGTGCGGAACAGGCCGACGCCCTCGACCGGCTCGCTCGCCGCCGCCTGCGCGGAGGCGGGGTCGGCGACGTTGGCGAGCAGCTTGACCCGCACGCCGTCGCGGGTGGCGGCCGGGCCGGTCCACGCCGCGGTGGCGGCGCGCAGCTCGGTGTCGGCCCGGACGCGGGACCCCGCCTCCTCGGCGTCGGGCGCGAGCTCGACCGTGCCGGCGGAACCGTCCACGAGCACGGGCTCGCCGTCGGGCAGCTCGAGGGCCCCCGCGACGCCGACCACGCAGGGGATCCCGAGCTGGCGGGCGATGATCGCGGTGTGGCTGGTCGCGCCGCCGCGCTCGGTCACCAGGCCGACCACGACGGCCGGGTCGAGGCCGGCGGTGTCCGAGGGCGCCAGGTCGGCGGCGACGAGCACGACCGGCGTGGTCGGGAGCACGACGCCCGGCTCCGGGGCGCCGGCCAGGCGGGCGACGAGGCGGCGCTCGATGTCGCGCAGGTCGGTGACGCGCTCGGCCATCAGGCCGCCCTGCTGCTCGAACAGCGCGACGAAGGTGTCGACCGCCGACTCGACGGCGCCGAGCAGGTCGGCCCCGCCCCGCAGCTGCTTGCGCACGCCCGAGCGCAGCCCGCGGTCGCGGGCGAGACCGGCGCTCGCGGTGAGCACCTGGGCGGCCGCGCCCTCGACCCGCGCGGCGCGGGCGACGTACCCGTCCGCGACGGCTGCGGCAGCCGCGTCGTACGCCGCGAGCGCGGGCTCCTCCTCGGTCGGCGCCGAGGCGCGCAGGGCCGCGACGGCCGCGGGGTCGACCTCCGTCGCCACCCGGAGCACGGGGGCGTGCGCGACGCCGGGCACGACGGGCGTCCCGCGGCGCGTCCGGACGGGGGCGGCGGGAGCGGCGGGAGCGGCGGGGCCGGTGGCGGCAGCGGAGCCGGCGGAGTCAGCGGTGACCATGCCCCGAGTTTGCGCCCCGACCCCTTGACAGTCAACATGAACGGGCATAGAACAACACGAACACAGATCGTCCGGATCAGCGCCGGCGCGACCGGGCGGCCCAGGGAGGCGGAGATGTACGCCGAGGAACGACAGAACGCGATCGCCCAACGGGTGGCGGCCGAGGGCCGCATGTCCGTGACGGCGCTCGCCGCGGAGTTCGCGGTGACGACGGAGACGGTGCGCCGCGACCTGTCCGGCCTCGAGCGCCGGGGCCTCGTGCGCCGGGTGCACGGCGGCGTCGTGCCCGCCGACGCCCTCCACGTCATCGAGGCCGGTGTGGCGGACCGCAGCCGCACCCGCACGGCCGAGAAGGAGCGCATCGCGCGCCTCGCGGTCCGCTACCTGCCGAGCCCGGGGAGCACGGTGCTGCTCGACGCGGGCACCACCACCGCGGCCCTGGCGGCCGCGCTCCCGCCGGCCCACCGCCTCGTGGTGGTCACCCACTCGGTGCCGATCGCGGCCCGCCTCGCGGGCCTGCCCCAGCTGGACCTGCACCTGCTGCCCGGTCGGGTGCGCCCGCAGACGCTGGCCGCCGTGGGCCCCGAGACCGTCGTCCACCTCGAGCGGCTCCGCGTCGACGTCGCCTTCGTCGGCGCGAACGGCATCTCGACCGCGCACGGCCTGTCCACCCCCGACGCGGAGGAGGCCGCGGTGAAGCGCTCGCTCGTCGCCGCCGCCCGCTCCGTCGTCGCCCTCGCCGACGGCACGAAGGTCGGCGAGGAGCACACCCGGAAGTTCGCCGAGCTCGACGAGGTCGACGCCCTGGTCACGACCACGGACGCCGACCCCGGCGAGCTCGCCGCCCTGCGCGCCACCGGCCTGGAGGTCGACCTCGCATGATCCTCACCCTCACCCCGAACCCGAGCGTCGACCAGACCGTCGCGCTCACCGAGCGGCTGGCCCGCGGTGCCGTGCACCGGGTCGCCACCACGACGTCCCAGCCCGGCGGCAAGGGCGTCAACATCTCCCGCGCGGCCGTCGCCGCCGGCGAGCCCTCGATCGCCGTGCTCCCCGCGCTGCGGGAGGACCCCTTCGTCCTCGAGCTGCTCGCCGGCGGGGTCGACTGCCGCCCCGTGCACCCGAGCGGCCCCGTGCGCGTCAACGTCACGCTCGCCGAGCCCGACGGCACGACGACCAAGCTGAACAGCCCGGGGGCCGAGGTCGACGCCCGGGTCCTGGACGAGCTGACCGACGTGCTGCTGCACCACGCCGGCCAGGCCGACTGGACCGTGCTCGCCGGGTCCCTGCCCCCCGGTGCGCCGCCCGAGTGGTACGCCGCCCTCACCGCCCGGCTGCGCTCGCGCGGCACGCGCGTGGCGGTGGACACGAGCGACGCCCCGCTCAAGGCCCTCGTGGCCGCGCTCCCCGGCTCGGCCCCCGAGCTGATGAAGCCCAACGCCGAGGAGCTGGCCTCCTTCACCGGCGCCGACGCCGACGTCCTCGAGGCCGACCCGGCCGCGACCGCCGCGGCGGCGCACCAGCTCCTCGAGCAGGGCGTGGGCACGGTGCTCGCCACCCTCGGCGGCAACGGCGCCGTCCTGCTGCACCGCGACGCGACCGGCGCCGTCGGCGCCTGGCACGCCACCCCGCCCCCCACCACCGTGGTCAGCACGGTGGGCGCGGGCGACTCCAGCCTCTTCGGCTACCTCCTCGGCTGCCGGCGGGGCCTCCCCGCCGAGCAGCGCCTCGCTCTCGGCGTCGCCTACGGCAGCGCCGCCGCCGGGCTCCCCGGCACCACCATTCCGCTCCCCGACCAGGTCCGTCCCGAGCTGGTCGCCGTCTCCCCCGTCCCGTTCACCCGAGGTGACTCATGACCCACGACACCAGCCCCGCGCTGATCACCCCCGACCTGGTCCGGCTCGACGCCGACCTCGGGCCGGAGAAGGACGACGCGATCCGCGCCCTCGTCGCCGTGCTGGCCGAGGCCGGCCGCACCGACGCCCCCGAGACGGTGCTCGCCGACGTGCGCGACCGCGAGGAGAAGTCGGCCACCGGACTGGCCGGCGGCATCGCGATCCCCCACTGCCGCACCGCGGGCGTCGCCCACCCGACGCTGACCTTCGCGCGGCTCGCGCCGCGCGTGGACTTCGGCGCCAAGGACGGCGGGGCCGACCTCGCGTTCCTCATCACCGCCCCCGACGGCGGCGGCGCGCTGCACATGAAGATCCTGCAGCAGCTCGCCCGCGCGCTCGCCAAGCCCGCGTTCACCCAGGCGCTGCGCGCGGCGACCACCCCCGAGGAGGTCGTGACGATCGTCGAGGAGGTCGTCTCGCTGCCCGCCGCCACCCCGGCCGGTACGACGGCACCCGCCGCCGCGACGGGAGCCACCGCCGCGAGCGCCGCCACGACCCCCGCCGGCGGCGCCGCGACGGACCCGGGCCGCCACGTCGGCAACCCCCCGTCGCTCGTGGCGGTCACCGCCTGCCCGACCGGCATCGCCCACACCTACATGGCGGCCGAGGCCCTCGAGGCCGCGGCCCGCCGCGCCGGGGTCACGCTCCACGTGGAGACCCAGGGCTCGGCCGGGTCGACGCCGCTCGACCCGTCCGTCATCGCCGCGGCGGACGCCGCGATCTTCGCCGTCGACGTGGGGGTGCGCGACCGCGGTCGCTTCGCCGGCAAGCCGCTCGTCCGTTCCTCGGTCAAGCGCCCCATCGACGACGCGGACGCGATGATCGTCGAGGCCCTCGCGGCCGCCAGCGACCCGAACGCCGCCCGCGTGGACGGCGACGGCCCGGGCGCGTCGCCCGGCGAGCGGGGCAGCGAGAACGAGTCGTGGGGCGGCCGCACGCGGCGCGTGCTCATGACCGGCGTCTCCTACATGATCCCGTTCGTCGCGGCGGGCGGCCTGCTCATCGCGCTCGGCTTCCTGCTCGGCGGCTACGACATCACGGACGCGTACGGCGACATCGCCGTCGACCACTCCCTGGCGGACCTGCCCGACCCCGCGGCGTACGGGCTCGACCACGTGCTGCTCGGCTCCGGCCTCGCGGCGTACCTCGGCGCGCTGCTCTTCATCATCGGCAAGACGGCGTTCATGTTCTTCATCCCGGCGCTGGCCGGCTACATCGCCTACGCGATCGCCGACCGCCCGGGCATCGCCCCCGGCTTCATCGTCGGCGGTCTCGCCATGAACATCTTCAACGTCACCGACAGCGGCGACCCGGCCACCGGGCTCCCGGCCACCGGCTTCCTCGGCGCCATCGTCGGCGGCGTCCTCGCCGGCGTGATCGCCCACTGGATCGCCGGCTGGAAGGTGCCGAGCTGGATGCGCGGCCTCATGCCGGTGCTCATCATCCCGCTGGTCACCTCGGTGGTCGCGGGCCTGGTGATGATCCTCGTGCTCGGCAAGCCCATCAACTGGGTGATGACGAACCTGACCGACGGCCTCAACTCCCTGTCGGGCTCCAACGCGATCCTGCTCGGCGTCATCCTCGGCCTGATGATGGCGTTCGACATGGGCGGCCCGCTCAACAAGGTGGCCTACAGCTTCGCCGCCGTCGGCGTGGGTGGCGCGAGCCTCGCGAGCGACGCCCCCGAGCTGAAGATCATGGCCGCCGTGATGCTCGCCGGCATGGTGCCGCCGATCGCGCTCGCGCTGGCCACCGTGCTCCGCCCGCGGTTGTTCACCGAGAACGAGCGCGAGAACGGCAAGGCCGGCTGGCTCATGGGCGCCTCGTTCATCACCGAGGGCGCGATCCCGTTCGCCGCGGCCGACCCGCTGCGCGTCATCCCCGCCATCATGTTCGGCAGCGCCGTCACCGGCGGCCTGTCGCAGGCCCTCGACGTCTCGGTCCGGGCCCCGCACGGCGGCATCTTCGTGCTCTTCGCCGTCGGCAACGTCGTGGGCTTCCTGATCTCGCTCGCCGTCGGCGTCGTCGCCGCCGCCCTCGCGGTCGTGGCGCTCAAGACCTGGACCCGTCCGGCGCTCCCCGACGCCGAGACGGGGGTGACGACCGGCGCCACGGGCACCGGGAGCACCGGGGCCGCCGCCGGCGACCGCTCCCCCGTCACCGCCTGACCCCGCCCACCCACCGAGAGGACCCGCTCATGCCCACCACGACCGCCGTCGTCGGCTCCGCCGTCGGCCTCCACGCCCGCCCCGCGGGCATCATCGCCGAGGCCGCCGAGGAGCTCGACGCCGACGTGACCATCGCGCTGCCGGGCGACGAGCCCGTCGACGCGGCCTCCGCGCTGATGATCATGACCCTGGGCGCCGGCCACGGCGACACCGTCGAGGTCACCGGCGACGACGAGGCGGCCGTCGCCGCGATCGTCGCGCTGGTCGAGAAGGACCTCGACGCCGAGGACTGAGCGACGCCCGCCCGCTGGTACGACGACGGCCCGCCCCCTCGAGGGGGCGGGCCGTCGTCGTACCGTCAGGGGCTCGCTCAGCCCGGGGGCGCGAGGAGCGCGCGGGCGCGGTCCACGTCGTCGGCCATCTGCACGAGGAGGGGCTCGACACCGTCGAAGCGCGTCATGCCGCGCAGGCGGGCGACGAACGAGACCTCCACCTCCACGCCGTACAGCTCGAGGTCGGCGCGGTCGAGGACGTAGGACTCCACCCGCCGCTCGCGCTCCCCGTCGAAGGTGGGGTTCGTGCCGACCGAGATGGCGGCGGGGTGGGTCTCGCCGGTGTCGGTGCGGCGCAGCCACCCGGCGTACACACCGTCGGCGGGGGCCGCCGCGAGGCCGGTGGTGGGCACGTTGGCCGTGGGGTAGCCCAGCTCGCGGCCCCGCTGGTCGCCCTGGACGACGACCCCGCGGACCGTGAACGGGCGACCGAGCGCCTCCGCGGCGCCCTCGACGTCCCCGGCGGCCAGGCAGTTGCGCACGTAGGTCGACGACCACACCTGGGGCCCGCCGTCCAGCGCGATGCCCTCCGCGACGAAGTCCCGCGAGCGGCCCGCCTCCTGCAGCGTGGCGACGTCGCCCGCCGCCCGGTTGCCGAAGCGGAAGTTGGCGCCGACCACGACGCCCCGCACGTGCAGGGCCTGGACGAGGATCCGGTCGACGAACTCCTCCGGGGTCCACGCGGCCACGCCGCGGTCGAACGGCACGACGAGCACGTCGTCGATGCCCGCCTCGCTCAGCAGGGCCACCCGCGCGTCGATGGTGCTCAACGTCGGCGGGGCGTGCTCGGGGCGCAGCACGGCGATGGGGTGGGGGTCGAACGTGACGGCGACGACCCGGGCCACGCCGAGCTCGTCGGCGAGCTCCCGCGCCCGGCGCACGACGTGCTGGTGACCGAGGTGGACCCCGTCGAAGTTGCCGATGACCGCCACCGTGCGACCGAGGTCGTCGGGGACGTCGGCCAGCGCACGCCAGACCTGCACCACCGCAGCAGACTCCTCTCCACCCGCGTCGTCGCGACGCTCGCCAGTGCTGACGTCAGCCTCGCACAGCGCCGGGCGCGTCCGCGCGTCGGTCCAGCAGCTCCCGGTAGACCGCGCGGACCCCGATGGCGCGCTCCAGCTCGCCCAGCACCCCGGTGAAGAACTGGCCCCGGAACGTGTCGTCGGTGACGGCGACGACCGTGAAGTAGAGCCCCGAGAACGCGGACAGGAAGACGGAGACCGCCAGCAGCTCGGCGGTCAGTCCGGGCAGGCCCGGCACCGAGCTCACCGCGCCACCGGTCCACGCCTCCGCGACCTCCGGGCGCATCGTCAGCGCGCCGAACAGCACGAAGAAGCAGAACATCGAGGCGACCACGACGAGCACCTGGACCCCCTGCACGACGATGAGCACGAGCAGCAGGTTCCACCGCTCGAAGCGGTTCAGCACGACGTTGCGGGTCGGGTCGGCGGTCTCGTCCGCGACGAGGCGGGCCGCGTCTCCCTCCAGCGGGGTGCCGTGGCAGGCGGAGAGCAGGAGCGCGTCGTCCACGTTGTCGTCGACGCGGTCGACCTCCTCCGGCAGGCGGACGAGGAGGAACACCACCGCCATGGCCCCGAACAGGAGCACCGTGAGCCACAGGAAGCCGGCCGGCAGGCTCGCCGACATCTGCCAGACCTCGGCGTTGATGAACAGGAACGTGACGAACACGAGCAGGAGCGGCAGGGCCCGGGTGACGGTGGGCAGCAGCTGGCGCAGGCTGCCGAACGTGCGCCCCACCGCCCACGCCACGATCGGGCGGGCCCCCAGGGCCAGGACCGCGTAGCCGACCGCCGCCAGCCCGGCGCCCGTCAGCAGCGTGGCCGGGGCGAGCGCGACGTCGGAGCCGGCCCAGGCCAGGGCGACACCCACCAGGACGGTCGCGAGCACGACGAGGACGAGACCGGGGACGACGCGGACCGGTCGCAGCGCCGCGCGGGCCCGCGTCTGCCCGGACAGGACGAAGTACGGCAGGCCGTGCGCCGCGAACCACCGCTCGGTGGCCTCGAGGCGGGCGGCCTCGTCGGGGAGGGAGTGCATCCGCACAGCCTGCCACCCCCATGGCCCGCGACGGCGGGCCGCCTCGGCTCCCGGGACGGGACTCAGACGAAGACGGCGACCGGCTTCAGCCGCTCGCCCGCGGCGCGGTAGAGCGCGAGGAAGTCCCCGTCGGGGCCCAGCACGGCGAGCGGCGGGGCGGCGGCGCCCTCCTCTGCGAGGTCCACCGCGGCGTGGCCGGGCAGCGCGGCCGGCCGGTCCAGCGAGCGCCCCACCCGCACGTCGCGCTCGCCGTCGGCGTCGACCTCGAGCACCGGGAACACCCGGCGGGCGACCTCGGCCAGCGGCACGGGCGCGAACGCGTCGTCGAGCTGCTCGAGCGTGCGCGCCGCGGACAGGTCGAACGGCCCGACCGCGGTGCGGCGCAGCGCCGTCAGGTGCCCGCCCGTGCCGAGCAGGGCGCCCAGGTCGCGTGCGATCGCGCGCACGTAGGTGCCGCTGGAGCAGCGCAGCTCGACGTCGACGTCGAGGACGGGCGTGCCGTCGACCTCGGCGGGCCGGACGGCGTCGACCACCAGCTCGTGGACGGTGACCCGGCGCGACGCGAGCACGACGTCCTCGCCGTCGCGCACGCGCTGGTAGGCCCGCTTGCCGTCGACCTTGATCGCCGAGACCGCGGTGGGCACCTGGTCGATCTCGCCGACGAAGCCGGCGAGGGCGGTGCGCACGTCGGCCTCCGTGACGTGACCGGCCGGGCGTACGGCGAGCACCTCGCCCTCGGCGTCGTCCGTCGAGGTCGCGACGCCGAGCCGCACGGTCGCGGCGTACCCCTTCTCGGTGAGCATGAGGTGGCCCAGCAGTCGGGTCGCCCGCCCGACGCCCAGCACGAGGACGCCGGTCGCCATCGGGTCGAGGGTGCCCGCGTGGCCCACCTTGCGGGTGCCGGCGAGCCGGCGCACGCGACCGACGACGCCGTGGGAGGTGATGCCCCCGGGCTTGTCCACCACGACGATGCCCGTGGGGGCCTCGCTCATCGCGGCGACGCGTCCTCGGCCGGACCGTCGGTGTCGTCGAGGTCGTCGAGGTCGTCGTGCTCGTCGAGGTCGTCCGTGTCGTCCTCGTCGTCCTCGTCGAGGTCGTCGTCCTCGCGGGGCTTGCGGTACGGGTCCGGCTCCCCGGCGTACTGCTCGACGCGCGAGGCCGCGACGGCCTCGTCGAGCGCCTTCGCCTTCGCCAGCACCTCGTCGAGGTGGCGCGCGGTCTCGGGCAGCGCGTCGGGCACGAACTCGAGCGTCGGGACGTGGCGCGTGCCGAGCTGCTTGCCGACCTCGGAGCGGATCATGCCGCGGGCCGAGTCCAGCGCCGCCGCCGTGCCGGCGAGCGAGTCCTGCTCGCCGAGCACGGTGTAGAAGATCGTGGCGTGCTGCGTGTCACCGGAGACCCGCACGTCGGTCACGGTCACGAAGCCCAGCCGGGGGTCCTTGAGGCGGCGCTCCAGCATCTGGGCCACGACGACCTGGATGCGGTCCGCGATGCGGCGGGCACGGGGGTTGCTCATGTCGTTCTTCCTGTCGTGACGAACCGGCCGTGGGGCGGGGGGCCGGGGGGCCCCGCCCCCGCCGCGCGGGGGGGGGGTGAGACCCCCGGGGGGTAGCGCCCCATCTTGTCCTACCTCGGGCCTTTAGCACCCCGCCGGGGGCGGGGCGCCGCGGCGCCCGGCCGACGGCCGGTCGGGACGGTTCTCAGCCGCGCGGGATCTCGCGCAGCTCGAAGGCCTCGACGATGTCGCCCTCCTTGATGTCCTGGAAGTTGCGCAGCACGAGGCCGCACTCGAAGCCCTCCCGGACCTCCGACGCGTCGTCCTTCTCCCGCTTGAGCGAGGAGAGGTCGAGGTTGTCCGCGACGACCTTGCTGTCGCGGAGCACCCGGACCTTGGCGTTGCGCCGGATCGTGCCGCTGGCGACCATGCAACCGGCGATGTTGCCGATCTTGGAGCTGCGGAAGATCGCACGGATCTCCGCCTGGCCCAGGACCTGCTCCTCGTACTCCGGCTTGAGCATGCCCTTGAGGGCCGCCTCGATCTCCTCGATGGCCTGGTAGATCACCGAGTAGTACCGGATCTCCACGCCCTCCTTGTCGGCCATCTCGGTCGCCTTGCCCTGCGGGCGGACGTTGAAGCCGATGATGATCGCGTCGGAGGCGGCCGCCAGGTCGACGTTGGTCTCGGTGATCGCACCGACACCGCGGTCGATGACGCGCAGGCTGACGTCGTCGCCGACGTCGATCTTCGACAGCGCGTCCTCGAGCGCCTCGACCGAGCCGGACACGTCGCCCTTGAGGATCAGGTTGAGCTCCTGGTCCTTGCCCTTCTCCATCGAGGCCATGAAGTCCTCGAGGGTGCGGCGGACCCGGCGCTTCGCCTGCAGGGCGGCACGCTCGCGCGCCTCCCGCTTCTCGGCGATCTGACGGGCCATGCGGTCGTCGTCCACCACGATGAAGTTCTGGCCCGCACCCGGCACCGCCGAGAGGCCCAGGACCATCGCCGGACGCGCCGGGTCGACCTCGGTGAGCTCGTTGCCGTGCTCGTCGAGCATGGCGCGGACGCGACCGTAGGCGGGACCGGCGACGAGCGAGTCGCCGACGCGCAGCGTTCCGCGCTGCACCAGCACCGTGGCGACCGGGCCGCGACCGCGGTCCAGGTGCGCCTCGACCACGAGGCCCTGCGCGTCCTGCGTCGGGTTGGCCCGCAGGTCGAGCGAGGCGTCCGCCGTCAGGACGACCGCCTCGAGGAGGCCCTCGAGGTTGAGCCCGGCCTTGGCCGAGACGTCGACGAACATCGCGTCGCCGCCGTACTCCTCGGGCACCAGGCCGTACTCGGTCAGCTGGCCGCGGACCTTCGTCGGGTCGGCGTCCGGCTTGTCGATCTTGTTGACCGCGACCACGATCGGCACGCCGGCGGCCTTGGCGTGGTTGAGCGCCTCCACCGTCTGCGGCATGACGCCGTCGTCGGCCGCGACCACGAGGATCGCGATGTCGGTCGCCTGGGCACCACGGGCACGCATGGCGGTGAACGCCTCGTGGCCCGGGGTGTCGATGAAGGTGATGCGGCGCTCGGTGCCGTCCACCTCCGTGCGGACCTGGTAGGCGCCGATGTGCTGCGTGATGCCACCGGCCTCCTTGTCGACCACGTTGGCGTTGCGCAGCGCGTCGAGGAGCTTCGTCTTCCCGTGGTCGACGTGACCCATGACGGTCACGACCGGCGGACGGATGACGAGGTCGGACTCGTCGCCCTCGTCGGAACCGAACTCCAGGTCGAACGACTCGAGCAGCTCGCGGTCCTCGTCCTCCGGGGACACGACCTGCACCGTGTAGTTCAGCTCGTCGCCGAGCAGCTCCAGCGTCTCGTCGTTGACCGACTCGGTCGCCGTGACCATCTCGCCCAGGTGGAACAGCATCTGCACGAGCTGGGCCGCGTCGACGCCGATCTTCTCGGCGAAGTCGGTCAGGGAGGCGCCGCGGGAGAGACGGATCGTCTCGCCGCCGCCCTTGCGCACGCCCTTGACGCCCAGCGTCGGGGCCTGCATGGCCTCGAACTCCTGGCGACGAGCGCGCTTGCTCTTGCGACCACGACGCGACGGGCCGCCGGGGCGACCGAAGGCGCCCTGCGTGCCGCCACGCTGACCGGGACGACCGCCACCGGGGCGACCGGCGGCAGGACCGCCGCCGAAGCCACCGGGGCCACGCCCGGGAGCGCCGCCGCCACCAGCGCCGGGACGGGCGCCAGGGCCACCGCGACCGGGAGCACCGCCGGGACGGGCGCCGGGCCCGCCG
>NZ_JAHWBL010000016.1:0-62974 GCF_029493445.1 Nocardioides sp. ChNu-99
GGCAGCGCCAGGGCGGGCGGGGTGGCCGCGGCGGCCGCGGCGGTCGCGGCGGTCGCGGCGCGGAGGAGCGCACCGACGGCCCCACCGACGGCACGGACGCCGCCGGCGACACCGAGGGCGACGCCGAGGGTGACGACGCGGGTGACGGCAACGACAACGGGGACGGCTCCGGCAGCGGCTCGTCGCGCCGCCGTCGCCGCCGTCGCCGCTCGGGCGACTCCGCGGGCGGCGGGAACGACGACCCGGAGAACACCGTCACGAAGGTGCGCTCCGCGCGCGCCGTCGAGGACGAGATCACGTCGATCTCCGGCTCCACGCGCCTCGAGGCCAAGAAGCAGCGTCGCCGCGACGGCCGCGAGGCCGGTCGCCGCCGTGCGCCCATCGTCAGCGAGGCCGAGTTCCTGGCCCGCCGCGAGGCCGTCGACCGCGTCATGGTCGTGCGGCAGAAGGGCGACCTGACGCAGATCGCCGTGCTCGAGGACAAGGTGCTCGTCGAGCACTACGTGGCCCGCGAGTCGCAGACCTCGATCATCGGCAACGTCTACGTCGGTCGCGTGCAGAACGTGCTGCCCTCGATGGAGGCGGCGTTCATCGACATCGGCAAGGGCCGCAACGCGGTGCTCTACGCCGGCGAGGTCAACTGGTCGGCGCTGGGCCACAAGGACGGGCAGCCGCGGAAGATCGAGTCGGTGCTGTCCTCGGGCCAGACGGTGCTGGTGCAGGTCACCAAGGACCCGATCGGCCACAAGGGCGCCCGCCTCACCAGCCAGGTCAGCCTGGCCGGCCGCTTCCTCGTCTACGTGCCCGACGGCACCACGAGCGGCATCTCGCGCAAGCTGCCCGACACCGAGCGCACGCGCCTCAAGACGCTGCTCAAGGAGATCGTCCCCGACACCGCGGGCGTCATCGTCCGCACGGCCGCCGAGGGCGCCAGCGAGGAGGAACTGACGGCCGACGTCGAGCGCCTCAAGGCCCGTTGGGAGGACATCGAGGCCCGCTCGGGCAAGGGCGGCGCGCCGCAGCTGCTGTACGGCGAGCCCGACCTGACCCTGAAGGTCGTCCGGGACCTGTTCACGGAGGACTTCTCGCGCCTCGTCATCGAGGGCGACGACGCCTGGCAGACGGTGTCGCAGTACGTCGCGGACGTGGCCCCCGACCTCGCCGACCGCCTCGAGCGGTACGAGCCCGACCGCTCGGCGAGCATCAGCAAGGACGTCTTCGAGAAGTTCCGCGTCGACGAGCAGATCGCGAAGGGCCTGGACCGCAAGGTGTGGCTGCCCTCCGGCGGCTCGCTGGTCATCGACCGCACCGAGGCCATGACGGTCGTCGACGTCAACACCGGCAAGTTCACCGGCTCCGGGGGCAACCTGGAGGAGACCGTCACGAAGAACAACCTCGAGGCGGCCGAGGAGATCGTGCGCCAGCTCCGGCTGCGCGACATCGGCGGCATCATCGTCGTCGACTTCATCGACATGGTGCTCGAGAGCAACCGCGACCTCGTGCTCCGCCGCATGGTGGAGTGCCTGAGCCGCGACCGCACGCGCCACCAGGTCGCCGAGGTCACCTCGCTGGGCCTCGTGCAGATGACGCGCAAGCGCATCGGCACGGGCCTGCTCGAGTCCTTCAGCGAGAACTGCACCCACTGCCAGGGCCGCGGCGTCGTCATCCACGACCACCCGGTCGACCCGAACAAGGGCGGCGGCAACGGCGGCGGGAACAACGGCGGCGGCAACGGCGGGGGTGACGACGACCGTCGCTCCGGCGGCCGGCGCGGCCGCGGTCGCGGCAAGGGCGGCGAGCAGGCCGAGTCGCGCCCGACGCCCCCGAAGGTGCCCACGCCGGCCGAGATCGCCGCGATGGCCCGGCCCGCCCCGGCGGCCGACGACGTCCCCGGCGACGACGCCGTCGACCCGTCGGTCGACGCACCGGTGGAGGCCCCCGCGGCCGACGCCACCGACGTCGCCGAGGTGGCCGAGGTCGTCGAGACCGCCGCTCGCCACGACGCGGAGAGCGCCGTCGAGGTCGTGGCCGCCGCCGAGTCGGCCGACCCCGACGACGAGGTCCTCGAGGCCGAGCCGACCGCCGACCCGACCGCCGAGCCGGTCACCGCGCCGGAGCCGGCGCCGGCGACCACCGGCCCGGTGACGCGCTCGGTCCAGCGCACGGCGCGCACGGCGAAGGTCGTCGCGACCAAGGAGGCCGTCGTGCTGACGGTCGACCCAGCGGCGGAGCCGACCGCGCCGGTCGTCACGCCGGCGCCGAGCGTGACCGTCGTGACGCGGACGCGCCGCGGCGTACCGTCCTCCGACTGACGCGCCACCCCGCACCACGACCGACGGCCCCCGGGACCCCCCGGGGGCCGTCGGCGTCCGTCGTCAAGCAGGTCCACGCCTCGGGAAGCCCTGGGCGCGCCGTACTAACCCGAGTAAGTTGCTCGACATTGCGTCAGTCGACGACCGAGAGGTGCGCCCATGTCCTACCGTCCCGAGACCCTCGCCGTGCACGCCGGGCAGGAGGAGGCCGACCCGGCCACGAACGCCCGCGCGGTGCCGATCTACCAGACGACGTCCTACGTCTTCGACGACACCGAGCACGCGGCCAACCTGTTCTCGCTGGCCGAGCCGGGCAACATCTACACGCGGATCATGAACCCGACCCAGTCGGTGTTCGAGGACCGGCTGACCCAGCTCGAGGGCGGGGTCGGCGCGCTGGCCACGGCGTCGGGGTCGGCGGCGGTGACCTACGCGGTGCTCAACCTGACCTACGCGGGCGACAACATCGTCGCGCTGTCGACGCTGTACGGCGGCACGTACGCCCTCTTCGCCCACACGCTGCCGCAGTTCGGCGTCGAGGTGCGCTTCGTCGACCCGGGCGACCCGCAGGCGCTGGACGCGGCGGTCGACGAGCGCACCAAGCTGGTGTTCGCCGAGACGATCGGCAACCCGCGCCTCAACGTCGTCGACATCCGGGCGTGGGCCGACGCGGCGCACGCGCACGGGCTGCCGTTGATCGTCGACAACACCACGCCGACGCCGTACCTCGCGCGCGTCTTCGACCACGGCGCGGACGTCGCGGTGCACTCGGCGACGAAGTACATCGGCGGCCACGGCACGTCGGTCGGCGGCATCATCGTGGACTCCGGCAACTTCGACTGGGCGGCGCACGCCGAGCGATTCCCCGGGCTGACGCAGCCCGACGCGGCGTACCACGGGGTGGTGTGGACCGAGGCGGTCGGCAACCTGGCCTACATCATCCGGGCGCGCACGGTGCTGCTGCGCAACACGGGGGCGGCCGTCGCGCCGCTGAACTCGTGGCTGTTCCTCCAGGGCCTCGAGACGCTGCACCTGCGCCTCGAGCGCCACAGCGCGAACGCGCTGCGGATCGCGGAGTGGCTGCAGGGCCACGACGCGGTGGCGTGGGTCAGCTACCCCGGGCTCGAGGGCGACCCGAGCAAGGAGGTCGCCGACCGCATCCTCACGGGCAAGGGGTACGGCGGGCTCGTCAGCTTCGGCCTGCGCTCGGGTCGCGACGGCGGCCGCCGGTTCGTCGAGGCGCTCGAGCTGTTCAGCCACCTGGCCAACATCGGCGACGCCAAGTCGCTGGCCATCCACAACGCCACGACGACCCACAGCCAGCTCACGACCGAGGAACTCGAGGCCGCCGGCGTGCCGGAGGACCTCGTGCGGCTGTCGGTGGGCATCGAGAACGTCGACGACCTCATCGCCGACCTCGAGCAGGCGCTCACCCAGGCGAAGTGACCCGCGACCCCCGGTGAGCGAGCCCGTCGCGTCCGCCGACCCCGCGCCCCGCACGCTCGTGCGGGGCGACGGGGTCGGTCACGTTGTCACGCGCACCGCCGTGGTCGCGACCCCCGAGGACCCCCTCGTGCTCGCCGGGGGAGGGGTGCTCGAGCACGTCGAGGTGGCCTACGAGACGTACGGCGAGCTGTCCCCGGCCCGCGACAACGTCGTGCTCGTCGCCCACGCCCTGACCGGGGACGCGCACGCCGCGGGCCACCACGGCGACCCGTCGCGGCGGGGGTGGTGGGACGACCTGATCGGACCGGGCCGGGCGGTCGACACCGACCGGTGGTTCGTCGTGTGCCCCAACCTGCTGGGGGGCTGCCGGGGCACCACCGGTCCGTCGTCGGTCGATCCCGCGACGGGGCGTCCGTACGGCCCCGACTTCCCCGAGCTCGCGGTGCGGGACCTCGTGAGCGTTCACCGCCGGCTGCTCGACGTGCTCGGCATCGGTGCCGTGCACGCCGGGGTCGGTGGGTCGCTCGGGGGCATGCAGGTGCTGCAGTGGCTGGGCGACGAGCCGGGGCGGGTACGGCGCGCCGTGCTCGTCGCGGCCACCGCGCGCCTCACCGCGGAGAACATCGGCTTCTCCGCGGTCGCGCGGGAGGCCATCACCTCCGACCCCGACTTCCACGGCGGCCGGTACGCCGAGCACGGCGTCGCCCCCGCCCGGGGGCTCAAGGTGGCGCGGATGATGGCCCACATCACCTACGTGTCGGCGCGGGGCCTGGAGGAGAAGTACGGCCGCGCCGGCATCGAGGGCTACCTCCAGCACCAGGGCGAGTCGTTCGTGCGGCGCTTCGACGCCGGGTCCTACCTCGTCCTGACCCGCGTGCTCGACCGGTTCGACCCCTTCGCCGACCCGGGCTTCTCGCCGGCCGTCGCGTCGGGCGACCCGGACGTGCTGGCCATCAGCTTCGACTCCGACTGGCGCTTCGGCACGGCGCACTCGGCGTTCCTCGTCGACCGGCTCGCGGCAGCCGGCGTACGCGTGCGGCACGAGGAGCTCGCCTCGCCGTGGGGCCACGACTCGTTCCTGCTCCGCCCGCCCGGCTACCACGAGCTCGTGGCCGAGTTCCTGGAGGCGTGACGGGGGATCGGGGCGCGCGTGCGCCGGCGCGGTGGTCGAGGTGGCGGCGCTGGTCCGGTGGTCGAGGTGGTACTGATTCCGGTGGTCGAGGTGGCTGCGCTGGTCCGGTGGTTGAGGTGGCCGCCCCAGCGGCCCTCGAAACCACGACCGGGGTGGGAGGCGTCAGTGCGAACCCGCCTCGACCTGCGGAAACTCGACCTGTGGACAGGCGTCGTCTCTGGTCAGAACTGTCGGTGGCCCCTGGTGTCATGGACCCATGACCGAGACCGCGCTGCACCCCCTGGCCGGGGTCGTCGCGCGTCTCGACGAGGCCATCGACGACGGCTTCGAGGTCGGACTCCTGACGCTGGGCCCGGCCGAGACGGGTGCCGCGCTGGTCGAGCTCGAGCGGGCGGCCAACCGTCTCACGGCCCTGCAGTCCAAGCTCCTGGCGCACGCCACTGAGGTGCGGGTCGAGGATCACACGGGGGCGCCGTCGACCGCGGTGTGGTTCGCGAGCGCCACGGCCACCACCCGCGCGGAGGCGCACCGTCGGGTGCGGGCGGCGGTGACGATCGACGAGCAGTACGACGCGCTCGCCGCCGCGGGCAGCTCCGGCGCCGTCTCGCAAGACCAGACCGAGGTCATTGTTCGGGCCCTCGACGACCTCGGCGACGGTGTTCCGCCTCAGGTCCGAGTCGAGGCGGAACAGACGCTGGTCGGGTTCGCCCGCGAGCACGACGCCAAGGCTCTCCGCGTGCTGGGCCGGCGGATCCTCGACGTCGTCGCGCCCGCTGTCGGTGAGGCGCGTGAGGCGGAGCTGTTGGCGCGGGAGGAGCGCGAGGCGGCCGCGAAGATCCGACTCATGCTGCGCGAGGACGGCCAGGGCTGTGTCCACGGCCGGTTCACGGTGCCGGAGCTGCACGGCGCGATGTTCGCCAAGATGCTCGACGCGATCGCGTCCCCCCGGCGTGCTCACCTGCGTGATGAGGCCGCCGACGCCCCCGCCGACCCGCGCCCGTCGTGGGAGCGTCGCGGCCAGGCGTTCGTGGAGCTCATCGAGCGGATGCGCGACGCCGATCTGCCCGATGCCGCCGGGGCTGGCGCGACGGTCGTGGTGACGATGCAGGTCGACACCCTCACCGGAGGTCTGGCCGCGGCGTCGCTCGACACCGGCCACCGCATCTCTCCGGGTGAGGCCCGCCGCCTGGCGTGCGGTGCAGACCTGGTGCCGGCCGTGCTCGGCACGAAGAGCGAGGTCCTCGACCTCGGCCGCACCGCCCGGTTCCACACCAAACCCCAACGCATCGCGATGATCCTGCGCGACGGCGGCTGCACCGCGGACGGATGCGACGCCCCACCGCACTGGTGCGAGGCGCACCACGACCACCCCTGGTCGAGGGGAGGCCACACCTCCGTCGAACGCGGACGGTTGCTGTGCTGGCGCCACCACCGCGTGGCCCACGACCCGACGTACCTCACCGAGACCCTTGGCACCGGCAAGCTCAGGTTCACCCGACGGGTCTGATGAGCCCGGATGTCTGACACGTGGTTTCGAGGGCCGCCGGGGCGGCCACCTCAACCACCGGAATGGGCCGGCGGGCCACCTCGCCACCGCACTGACGCGCGACCCCTCAGCCACCGCACTGCCGCGCCTCAGTCACCGCGCTGCCGCGCGCCGCGCGGCCACCTCGACAGGTCGCACGTCGAGTCTGCGTACTCACGCGCGGCCGGGCGCCGCGGCGCGACGGTGGCCGGGTGCGCACCTCCCTCTTCCTCGCCGTCGTCGTCCACGTGCTCCTCCTGATCCCGTACGCCGACGCAGGGGGCGGTTCGCGTCGAGACCTCCACGAGGTCGTGCTGGGGCTCGTGGTGCCCGGGTCCGTGCTCGCGCTCGTCGCCCTGGTGCTGCCGCTGGCCTACTTCGAGGGAGGCACCCGGTGGCTCGGGACCGTCTGCATCGGGATGGGTGTGGCGTCGGGCGTCCCGATGACGCCCTACGTCGTCGAGCTGGCCGCGTGGGCGGGCGGGTGGGAGCCGACGTGGCTGCCGCTCGTCGGTTTCTTCCTCCCGGGCTTCGTGACCTCGTTGGTCCTCGTCGTCCTCGGGACGGCCGCGGTCCTCGCCGACCGGCAGCGCGAGCTGCAGGAGTCGTGAGCATGGAGGACCGCCGCGGCGGTGCGTCGCGGACGGCGCCCGGGAACGCCCGGGCCGTGGTGCGCGGCGTCCTCCTCCTCCACGTCGCGGTGACCGCGCTCGCGGGCCCGCGAACAGGACCCCGACCGGGGACGCGGCCGACGCGGTGCTCGCCGCGCCCAGCGCGGCCGGAGCAGGCACCGCCCTCCTCGTCGGCGACACCCGCGTCGTCGGTGCGACGGCGGCCCTGGCCGCGGTGGGGACGCTGCTGTCCCTCTCGGCCGCTGCCCTCGCCGGCCCGCTCGGCGGTGGTGCGCCGGGCGCGATCGGGGCGAGCGCCCTCGTCCTCCTGGTGGCCGCGGCGTGGGCGGCCGCGCCCTAGGATGGATAGCGCGTGGAGCCGCGGTCCGTCTCGTTTTGCGGACCTCCGCCCTCGTCCCTAGTATTGGTCCTCGGTGTGCTCGGAGTGCACCATCTCTGCGTGGCGCCGCCCCTGGCGTACGACGTCCGGCATCCCGGAGGTCGCGCTGTGCGGTGTGACCAGGCCCGGAGCAGCAGCAAAGTGATGAAGGAGACCGCGGTGTACGCGATCGTGCGCGCAGGCGCCAAGCAGCAGAAGGTTGCCGTGGGCGACGTCATCGAGATCGACAAGAGCACGGTCGCGGTGGGCGAGTCCCTGACCCTCCCCGTGGTGCTCGTCGTCGACGGCGACAAGGTGACGGCCACCAAGCTCGACAAGGCGTCGGTCACGGCCGAGGTCCTCGGGGCCACCAAGGGCCCGAAGATCGTCATCCAGAAGTACAAGAACAAGACCGGCTACAAGAAGCGCCAGGGTCACCGCCAGAAGTACACCCAGGTCAAGGTCACCGACATCTCGCTCTGAGGCCCCCGGTCTCGCACCCACCTAAGGACTGACACATGGCACACAAGAAGGGCGCCGCGTCCACCAAGAACGGTCGCGACTCCAACGCTCAGCGTCTGGGCGTCAAGCGCTACGGCGGCGAGACCGTCAACGCCGGCGAGATCATCGTCCGCCAGCGCGGCACGCACTTCCACCCGGGCAACGGCGTCGGCCGTGGCGGCGACGACACGCTGTTCGCGCTGGTCCCCGGTGCGGTCGAGTTCGGCACGCGCCGCGGCCGCCGCGTCGTGAACATCCTGCCGGGCACGTGAGCTGACGCTCGTCGCACCCCCCAGCACCACGTGAAGGGCGTCCCGATCTCGGGGCGCCCTTCGCGCGTTCCACCCGGCTCCCGCCGAGCCGTCCTGCAGCACCCGCAGCCACACCCCAGGAGCACCCCATGGCCGTCCCCACGTTCGTCGACCGCGTCACGCTGCTCGTCAGCGCCGGCCGCGGGGGCAACGGCGTCGCCTCCGTGCACCGCGAGAAGTTCAAGCCGCTGGGCGGCCCGGACGGCGGCAACGGCGGCCCCGGCGGGTCCGTGATCCTGCGGGTCGACCCCTCGGTCACGACGCTGCTCGACTACCACCACAGCCCCCGCCGCCGCGCCGAGCACGGCGGCCACGGCGCGGGTGCGCACCGCAACGGCTCCCACGGCTCCGACCTCGTGCTGCCCGTGCCCGACGGCACCGTGGTGCGCGGCGAGGACGGGGAGGCGCTCGCCGACCTGGTCGGCGCCGGCACCGAGATGGTCATCGCGGAGGGCGGCCGCGGCGGTCTCGGCAACGCCGCGCTGGCCTCGGCCAAGCGCAAGGCGCCCGGCTTCGCACTCCTCGGCGAGCCCGGCGACGAGCTCACCATCACCCTCGAGCTGAAGGTCGTCGCCGACGTCGGCCTCGTCGGGTTCCCCAGCGCGGGCAAGTCCTCCCTCATCGCCGCCATGTCGCGGGCCCGGCCCAAGATCGCCGACTACCCCTTCACCACCCTCGTGCCGAACCTCGGCGTCGTGACCGCCGGCGACACCGTCTTTACCGTCGCCGACGTGCCCGGCCTCATCGAGGGCGCCAGCGAGGGCCGCGGCCTCGGCCACGACTTCCTGCGTCACGTCGAGCGCTGCGCCGCGCTCGTGCACGTCGTCGACACGGCCAGCATCGAGCCGGGCCGCAACCCCGTCGACGACCTCGACGTCATCGAGGACGAGCTGGCCCGCTACGGCGGGCTCGAGGACCGCCCGCGCCTCGTCGCCCTCAACAAGGTCGACGTGCCTGACGGCGCCGACATCGCCGACATGGTGCTCGACGACCTCGCCGCCCGCGGCCTCCAGGTCTTCCAGGTCTCCGCGGCCTCCGGCGCCGGCGTGCGCGAGCTGACGTTCGCGATGGCCCGCATCGTCATGGAGGCGCGCGCCGCCAAGCCCGTCGTCGAGGCCACCCGCATCGTGCTGCGCCCCGCGGGCGCCGACGGCGCCGAGGAGTTCACCGTCAAGCAGACCGGCGAGGGCTGGCGCGTGCGCGGCACCAAGCCGGAGCGCTGGGTGCGCCAGACCGACTTCAGCAACGACGAGGCCGTCGGCTTCCTCGCCGACCGCCTCGACCGGCTCGGCGTCGAGGAGCGGCTCGTCAAGATGGGCGCCGTCGAGGGCGACACCGTCCTCATCGGCCACCCCGACAACGCCGTCGTCTTCGACTTCCGCCCCGGCATCGACGCAGGCGCCGAGATGCTGGGCCGCCGCGGCGAGGACCAGCGCTTCACCGAGGAGCGCCCGGCGGCCTCGCGCCGCCGCGCCATCGACGAGGCCTTCCCCGAGCGGGGCGAGGGTGAGGCACGCGCCGACGTCGCCCGCCGCGTCGCCGGCCCGACGTCGTACGAGATCGGCGGCGACGACGACCCCGACCGCCCCGACGCCCCGGCCGAGCTGCCGGCCGAGCTGCCGGACGACCTGGGCTGGAGCGAGGACGACCCCACGCGGGACGAGCGGTGAGCGAGGACCGCCGTACCGGGGGAGCGCGCACCGAGGTCGCCGGCGCCCGGCGCATCGTCGTCAAGGTCGGCTCGTCGTCGCTGACGACGGCCGCTGGCGGCATCGACCCCGAGCGCCTCCACCGGCTCGTCGACGCGGTCGCCGCCGTGCACCGCGGGGGCACCGAGGTCGTGCTCGTCTCCTCCGGGGCCATCGCCGCCGGCCTCGCGCCGCTCGGTCTCAAGCGCCGACCGAAGGGGCTCGCGGCCCAGCAGGCGGCGGCCTCGGTGGGCCAGGGGCTCCTCGTCGCGCAGTACACCGCCGCGCTCGCCGCCCACGCGATCACCACCGGCCAGGTGCTGCTCACCGTCGACGACGTGACCCGCCGCTCGCACTACCGCAACGCCCACCAGACGTTCGCGAAGCTGCTCGAGCTCGGCGTGCTCCCGATCGTCAACGAGAACGACACGGTCGCCACCCAGGAGATCCGCTTCGGCGACAACGACCGCCTCGCCGCCCTCGTCGCCCACCTCGTGCACGCCGACCTGCTGGTGCTGCTCTCCGACGTCGACGGCTTGTACGACGGCAACCCGGCGCTGCCGGGCACCTCGCTCGTCACGGACGTCCGCACCGACGACGACCTGGCCGGCATCGAGATCGGCTCACCCGGGGCCGCCGGCGTCGGCACCGGCGGCATGGTCACGAAGGTCGAGGCCGCCCGCATCGCCACCGGCGCGGGCATCCCCGTCGTGCTCACCTCGGCCCCGAACGCGGCCGCCGCCCTGGGCGGCGCGGACGTCGGCACCCTCTTCCACGCCACCGGTCGCCGCCGGCCGACGCGGCTGCTGTGGCTGCGGCACGCCACCGACGCCAAGGGGTCGCTGCACCTCGACGCCGGGGCGGTACGCGCGGTGCTCGGCCGCCGCGCCTCCCTGCTGGCCGCGGGGGTCACCGGCGCGAGCGGCGCCTTCCACGCCGGCGACCCCGTGGACCTGGTGGGCCCCGACGGCGCGGCCGTCGCCCGGGGCCTGGTCAACTTCGACGCCGAGGAGATCCCGCGCCTCGCGGGCCGCTCGTCGGGCGACCTGGCCGCCGAGCTCGGCGCGGAGTACGAGCGGGAGGTCGTCCACCGCGACGACCTCGTGCTCCTCTAGCCCGCCTCGACGGCCCCGCAGGCGACGCGGTCGCCGGAGTCGCCGGTGTCGCGGGTGTCCTGGTCCGGCCCGTCGGGCGCGTAGCGCTCCGGCACGTTCGCGAAGTTGTCCGGGCCCGCGTGCACCATGAACGCGCTGCCGTCGGCGTCCTGCAGGTCGGCCATCGTGAAGCGGTCGGTCGTGGTGGCGAGCGTCGCCGTACCGTCCTCACGGGCCTGCAGCGACGACAGGTCGCCCTCGTGGTCGCCGTGGTCGCTCTCGCCGACGCCGAGGTGGCCGCCGGCGGACAGGAACGCGCCGAGGGTGCCCGGGTCGTCGGGGGCCGCGCTCTCCGGCTCGCAAAGCCCGACGGTGTGCACGTGGAAGCCGTGGAAGCCCGGCGTCAGCCCCTCTACCTCCACCTCGACGCGCGTGCCCTCCTCGGCCTCGCTCAGCGTGACGGTGCCGACCTCGGTGCCCTCCACGTCCTGCAGGGACACGACGAGCTCCGACCCCTCCGACCCCTCGGACCCCTCCTCGGGCTCCGAGCCGTCCGCGCCCTCGCCCGACTCCGCGGAGGACCCGTCCGAGCCCGCCGACTCGTCGACGGGTGCGGGCTCGGTCGAGCCGGTGTCGGACGGGATGGTGCCGCCCGTGCCGTCGTCGTTGTCGTCGTCGGACTCGTCGCCGCAGGCCGCGAGCGCGCCGAGGGCGAGCACGGCGGCGGCCGACAGGCCGAGCGCGCGGGCCCGGGGGGAGCGGCGCTGCCGGGGGCGGGCGGGGATGGGCGGGGTGGTTCGGTTCACGGTTCCTCCTCGTCGCGGGTCCTGCGTCGGGCCGCGGGCCCGGTACCCCTCGGCGGCGACCCCGTGCGCGACCCGTGCGCGACCCGTGCGCGACCCGTGCGCGAGACCGTCCGCGGCGACCCGCCCGCGCCCGTAGGGTGCGCGCGTGCGTCGTACTCCCACCCACGCGGCCGAGCCCCGCGGCTCGCTCGTGGCCCCCGTCCTCGCCGGCGTGGTGACGGCGCTGGTGGGCTTCACCTCGTCCTTCGCGGTGGTGCTCGCCGGCCTGCGGGCGGCCGGCGGGTCGCCCGAGGACGCCGCCTCGGGGCTGCTGGCGCTGACGGTGGCGTTCGGTCTCGGGATCGTCGGGCTCGCCCTGTGGCACCGGGTGCCCGTCACGCTCGCCTGGTCCACGCCGGGCGCCGCGCTGCTCGTGAGCACCGGCACGGTCGACGGCGGCTGGCCCGCCGCGGTCGGCGCGTTCGCCCTCGTCGGCGTGCTCGTCGTGCTCACCGGGCTCGTGCCGTGGCTGGGCCGCCTCGTCGAGCGCATCCCGCCGGCGGTGGCGCAGGCGATGCTCGCCGGGGTCCTGCTGCCGCTGGTGCTCGCGCCGGTCGAGACGGTCGGCGCCAGCCCCGCGCTCGCGCTGCCCGTCGTCGCGACCTGGCTTGTCGTCACGCGCCTCGCGCCGCGCTGGGCGGTGCCGGCCGCGCTCGTGGCGTGCCTGGTGGTGATCGCGGTCGAGCTGAGCCGGTCGGGCACCACCGTCGACGGGCCGCTCCTGCCGGTCCTGACCTGGACGACGCCGACGCTGACCCCGGCCGCGGTCGTCGGCATCGCCCTCCCGCTGTACGTCGTGACGATGGCGTCGCAGAACGTCCCGGGCGCGGCCGTGCTGCGCTCCTTCGGGTACGGCGTGCCCTGGCGCTCGTCGATGGCGGCGACCGGCGCCGGGACCGTCGTGGCGGCCCCGTTCGGCGGCCACGCCATCAACCTCGCCGCCCTGTCGGCCGCCCTGGCCGCGGGCGAGGAGGCCGGACCGGACCGCGACCGCCGCTGGGTCGCCGCGCTGAGCGCGGGGGTGGCCTACCTGCTGCTCGCGCTCGTGTCGGGGGCCCTGACGACCCTGACCGCCGCCGCCCCGTCGGGTCTCGTCGAGACGGTCGCCGGCCTCGCGCTGCTCGGGGCGTTCGGCGCGGCCGCCGCCACCGCGATGGCCGACCCGGCCAGCCGCACGAGCGCGGTCGTCACCTTCCTCGTCGCCGCGGGCGGGGTGAGCGTCGCCGGGATCGGTGGCGCCTTCTGGGCGCTGGTGGCGGGCCTGGCGGTGCGGGCCGTCCTCGAGCGTCCGCGCGGGGTCGGCGAGACGGCGTAGCGGCGGGGTGCGGCGTACGCTGGTCGGCGCCATGCCCCGACCCGACCCGACCGCGAGCGACGCGCGCACCTACCTCGACCACGCGGCCACCACGCCGCTGCGGCCGGAGGCCCGCGACGCCCTGCTGGCGCACCTCGACGCCCCGGGCAACCCGGCGTCGCTGCACGCCGCCGGTCGCGACGCGCGGCGGGTGCTGGAGGAGTCGCGCGAGAGCGTCGCCGAGAGCCTGGGCTGCCGGCCGAGCGAGGTGTTCTTCACCTCGGGCGGCACCGAGTCGGACAACCTGGCCGTGAAGGGCACGTTCTGGTCGCGCCACGCCGCCGACGAGCGCCGTCGGCGGGTGCTGGTCTCCTCGGTCGAGCACCACGCCGTGCTCCACGCCGCGCTCTGGCTGGGCCAGCACGCGGGGGCCGAGGTCGAGCTGCTGCCGGTCGACCGCGCCGGGCGCGTCGAGGTCGCCGCGCTGGCCGAGGCGCTCGCCGCCCCCGAGACCGTCGCCCTCGTGTCGGTCATGTGGGCCAACAACGAGACCGGCGTGCTGCAGCCCGTCGAGGAGCTGGCGGCCCTGTGTCGCGCGGCCGGCGTGCCGTTCCACACCGACGCGGTGCAGGCCGTGGGCGCCGTGCCCGTCGACGTGACGGCCGCCGACGTCGACCTGCTGACCGCCACGGGGCACAAGGTCGGCGGCCCGCACGGCGCCGGGGTGCTGGTGGCCCGGCGCGGCGTCACCCCCACGGCCCTCCTCCAGGGCGGCGGCCAGGAGCGCGACGTGCGCAGCGGCACCGTCGGGGTCCCCTCGGTGGCCGGTCTCGCCGCCGCGTTCGAGATCGCCGTGAAGGCGCAGCCCGAGTCCGCCACGCGCCTCGCGCACCTGCGCGACGACCTCGTGGCCGGCATCCGCGACGTCGTGCCGGGCGCCGTCCTCAACGGCGCGGCCGCCGAGCGGCTCCCGGGCATCGCCAGCATCGGGTTCCCCGGCTGCGAGGGCGACTCCCTCCTCATGCTGCTCGACGCCCGCGGCGTCGAGGTCTCCACCGGCTCCGCGTGCTCGGCGGGGGTGCCCCAGCCCAGCCACGTCCTGCTGGCCGCGGGCCAGGACGAGCTCGAGGCCCGCAGCACCCTGCGCTTCTCCCTGGGCCACACCAGCACCGAGGCCGACGTGGCCGCCGTGCTGGCGGCCATCGGGCCCGTCGTCGAGCGGGCCGGCGCCGCCCGCCGGGTACGCCGGTGAGCGGCCCCGGGGGCACCACGCCGCTGCGGGTCGTCGCCGCCATGTCCGGTGGGGTCGACTCCGCCGTGGCCGCCGCGCGCGCCGTCGAGGCCGGCCACGACGTGACGGGCGTGCACCTGGCGCTCTCGCGCAACCCCGCGTCGTACCGCTCGGGGGCCCGCGGCTGCTGCACGATCGAGGACAGCAACGACGCGCGGCGGGCGGCCGACGTGCTGGGCATCCCGTTCTACGTGTGGGACATGAGCGCGGAGTTCCACGCCGACGTCGTCACCGACTTCATGGACGAGTACGCCGCCGGCCGCACCCCCAACCCGTGCCTGCGCTGCAACGAGCGCATCAAGTTCGCCGCCGTGCTCGACCGCGCGCTGGCGCTGGGCTTCGACGCGGTCGCGACCGGGCACTACGCCGAGCTGCGCACGGGCGCCGACGGTCTCGTCGAGCTGCACCGGGCGGCCGACGCGGCGAAGGACCAGTCCTACGTGCTCGGCGTGCTCGACCAGTCCCAGCTGCGGCACTCGCTGTTCCCGCTGGCCGGCTCCGCGAAGCCCGACGTACGGCGGGAGGCGGCCGCCCGCGGTCTGCTCGTCGCCGACAAGCCGGACAGCCACGACATCTGCTTCGTGGCCGACGGCGACACGGCCGGCTGGCTGGGCGAGAAGCTCGGCGACCGGGCGCCCAACCACGGCGGCGACATCGTCGACGACGCCACCGGCGAGGTGCTGGGCACGCACGCCGGCACCTACGGCTACACGATCGGGCAGCGCCGCGGCCTGCGCCTGGGGCGCCCGGCGCCCGACGGCCGCCCGCGCTTCGTGCTCGACATCGAGCCGGTCTCCGGCACGGTCCGCGTCGGACCCCGGGAGGGGCTGCGCGTCACCGGCCTGCGCGGCGTGCGGCCCCGCTGGTGCGGCGCGGCGCCGCGCGCCGGCGTACCGCTCGCGTGCACCGTGCAGCTGCGCGCCCACGGGGCGGAGCACCGGGCGGTCGCGACCGTCACCGGTGACGACGCGGCCCTCGACGTGGAGCTGCTCGACGCGGCCGAGGGCATCGCGCCCGGCCAGGCGGTCGTCGTCTACGACGGCACGCGCGTCGTCGGCTCGGCGACCATCGCCACGACCCGGCGGGCGGTGCCCGCGTGAGCTTCGCGACCGGCGTCGGCTCCCACCCCGGCGACACCCAGCGCGACCTCGACGAGGCCGTGCGCATGGTGCTGGACCTGCTGCCCGACCTGCCCTACCTCCCCGAGGTGCCCGGGCGCGGCGTCGGTGCGGCGATGACGGGGCGCACCCTCGGCCTGCAGACCGGCCTCGACGTCGACCTGCAGCCGGCGGGCTGGCGGCTGACCGGTACGTCGGGTGCTCCCGGCCGCGACCAGCGGCGCGCCCGCAGCCTGCTCAACCAGGACCTCGACGCGCTCGAGGAGCGTGCGCAGGATCGCACGGGTGCGTTCAAGGTGCAGGTCACCGGGCCCTGGACTCTCGCCACGACCACCGAGCGGCCGCGCGGCGACAAGGTGCTCGCCGACCACGGCGCCCGGCGCGACCTCGCGCAGTCGCTGGCGGAGGCGGTCGGCGAGCACGTGGCCGAGGTCCGCCGCCGCGTGCCCGGCTGCGACCGCGTCGTCGTGCAGGTCGACGAGCCCGCGCTGGCGGCCGTGCTCGACGCGCGCGTGCCGACCGCCTCGGGCTGGGGGCGCCACCGCGCCGTCGACCGGCCGGAGGCCTCGGAGGTGCTCGGCTGGGTGCTCGGGGCGGCGCGCGACGCCGGGGCCGAGCCGTGGGTGCACTCCTGCGCCCCCGGCACCCCCTGGGCGCTGGTGCACGGCGCGGGCGCGGAGGGCCTCGTGGTCGACCTCGACGTGCTGGTGGCCGACGACCTCGAGGCGCTGGCGCTGGCCCACGAGGCGGGCGCCGCGCTCGTGCTCGGCGTGGTCGACCCGACCGGCCCCGTCGTCGGGGAGAAGGACCTCGCGGCGCGCACCGCCCGCTGGCTGGACGTCGTCGGGCTCGCGCCGGCAGAGCGCCTCGGCGTGGCCCCGGGCTGCGGTCTCGCGGGCGCGGCCGCCGCCGACGTGCCGCGCGTGCTGCGCGCCCTGGTCGACGCCGCCCGGCGGATCGACGACGCCTGAGGCCCGCCACGACGGGGTACGCCGCCGCCCTTGCCGCGGGTGCCTACGGTCGGGGGAGCAGCCCCGGCGATCCCGGGGACCCCACGCGCAGGAGGCAACCATGACCGAGTCCGGCACCGACGCCACCGGCCCGCAGGGCCGCACCGTCGCGATCATCGCGAGCGACCACTTCGAGGAGGCGGAGCTCGTCACGCCGCGCGACGAGCTCGCCGCGCAGGGCGCGACCGTCCTCGTCTACTCGCAGAGCGGCCAGGAGATCCAGGCCGTCGAGGGCGACACGGAGAAGACCCGGAAGATCGCGGTCGACGGTGCGTTCGGCGACGTCGACGTGGCGACGATCGACGCGCTGGTCGTGCCCGGCGGCACCGTGAACGCCGACACGATCCGCACCGACGCGACCGCGCAGCAGCTGGTCACCTCGGCCCTCGAGGCCGGCAAGCCCACCGCGGTGATCTGCCACGGCCCGTGGCTGCTCGTCTCCGCGGGCCTCGTCGAGGGCCGCCGCCTCACCAGCTTCCCCAGCCTCGCGGACGACGTGCGCAACGCCGGCGGCGACTGGGTGGACGAGGAGGTCGTCGTGGACGGCGACCTCATCACCAGCCGCAACCCCGGCGACCTGCCCGCCTTCGTCGGCGCGATCGCGTCGGCGCTCAGCGCCGGGCGCGGCTGAGCAGCGTCGAGCAGCCCTCGACGGCGAGGTCGTTCCAGGCCGCCGCGCGACGGAACATGTAGTGCCCGACGGGGCCCGCGTCACGGAAGGTGGCGCGGGCCCCGTCGGCGTCCGCACGCTCGACGTACGCCCGGGTCGCCCGCGGGGAGGTGATGCGGTCGCGGCTGCCGTGCGCGGCCAGCAGCCACTTCCCGGCGAGCGCGGCGGTCGGCTCCCCGGGCGGGAACCACGGCGCCAGCCCCACGACGCCGACCACCGAGGGGTGGTCGGCGATGTGCACCGCGGTGCGTCCGCCCATGGAGTGGCCGAGGAGCACGACCGGCACGTCGGGGAGGGCGGCGTCGAGCCGCCGCAGGGCGGCCCGGGCGTCGGCCACGGGAGCCCCGCCGTTCCAGCCGCGCAGCGTGTAGCGCAGCAGCCACGTCGCGACGCCGTCCGCGGCCAGGCGGGGCGTGATCGAGCGCTGCATCGCGGCCGAGCGGCGCCACGAGGCGCTGCGGCCGTCGACCGGGCTGGCCGACTGCTCGGTGCCGCCGTGGAGGAGCAGCACCACGCCGCGGGGCCGCGTGACGTCGTACCGGGTCAGCGCCTCGTCGGGCGCGGTGGGGGAGCTCACGGGGAGAGGTTCGGACCCGGCGGCCGACCGGATGGGCTAGATCACGACCCCCACGTCCTGCCGCACGATCCGCTTCATCGCCCGCTCGGCGACGGCGGCGATGGTCATCGACGGGTTGCAGGCGGCGGCGGTGCCCGGGAGCAGCGCGCCGTCCAGCACGTACAGCCCCCGCTGCCCCAGCACCCGGCCCTCCAGGTCGCAGGCCGCGCCCATGTTGACGCCGCCGAGGGGGTGCCACGTCGAGGGGGCGACCGCGTTGGTGTCGACGAGCAGCGACCCGAGGCCGGCGATCCGGTGCGCGCGGGGCGCGATCGCGCCGTACTGCACCGCGTGGTCGCCCTCCGGCGCCCAGCGCAGGTTCGCGGAGTCGGTGAGGGCGTCGTACGCGAAGTGGCCCCGCGCGGCGCTCACGCCGTAGCCGACCATCATCGTGCTGCGCGGGTCGAGGTCGAGACCGGCGATGCCGATGGGCGGGATCGACGCCTGGATGATGGTGTTCGCGCGCGCCGGGTCCGACCAGTCCTTGCTGCCGAAGACGACGGGGCCACCCTGCGGCGTGCCGAACCCGCGCAGCGGGTCCGACCACACGTAGATGCGGTCGGCGTTGGTGCCCCAGCCGCGGCCGACGGCGTCGGGCAGGTCGGGGATGGCGCCCGTCGCCGCCGCACGGACGAGCATCTTCGTCGTGCCGACGCTGCCGGCACCCATCACCAGCGTGGGCGAGGTGAGCACGACGGTCTCCTGGCGGGTGCCGCGGAGGTCGGTGCGTGCGGCGGTCACCTCCCACTCGCCCGCTGCGGTCCGCGCGACGTCGGTGACGCGGTGGAGCAGGCGCACCTCGAGCAGCCCCGTCTCCTCGGCGGCCCGGAGGTAGGTGACGTCCAGGCTGTGCTTGCCGCCGTTGTTGGCGCCGAGCGCGCAGTCGCCGTTGGTGAACGAGGGCGGGAGCTCGCCGCGGAGCTCGCGCAGCGCGTAGCTCCAGTCGATGGGCATCGGGATCTTCTCGACGCCCTGGCCCGCGGCCAGGGCACGCTCGCGGAAGGTGCGGGCGGCCCGGTACGGCGCGGACGCGACCAGCTCGTCGGGTGCGGTGGCGAGGCGGAGCATGCGGGCCACCTCCGCGTAGTGCTCGGTCGCGAGCTCGTCGTAGTCGAGCCCCGCCGGGAACTCGTGCTCGAACACGGCGCGGTCCGGCACGAGGCTCATGCCCTGGTAGGTGAGCGAGCCGCCGCCGTACCCCACCCCGCTCATCACCGTCATCGTCGGGCTGGGCGTCGCGTTGAAGACCCCGACGTACGGCGCGGGGCTCAGCGGGCGGCCGAAGAGCTCGGGCGCCGAGCCGTAGAAGAGCGCCCGCTCGTCGAGCGTGGCCACGGTCGGGAACGTGTCGCTGCCCGGGGCCGTCGGCCAGCGGCGGCCCTGCTCGAGGAGGGTGACGGGGACGCCGGCCTGCGTCAGGCGCAGCGCGGCGACGGCCCCGCCGAAGCCCGAGCCGATGATGACGACGCGGCGCCGGTCGCGGCGGACGGGCACGGTGGCCCAGGCCGGACGGGCCCAGCCGCCGACGACGGCGGTCGCAGCGGCGCCGCCGATGAGGGCACGACGAGACAGAGCAGGCATGGGGGACCTCCCGAGACAGGGGTTCGGAGCACGGGTGTGCACCGGAGACTAGACACGTGTCTCACTTGTTCGTCAAGGGTTCCCGATCGCTAGGCTCGGTGCATGAGTCGTCCGGAGGCCCAGCGCGCCGACGGACGGCGGAGCCGGGAGGCGATCCTGGCGGCGGCCGAGCGTCTGCTGCTGTCGGGCGAGGGACTGAGCGTGAGCGGCCTCGCCCGGGAGGCCGGTCTGACCCGCGCCACCTTCTACCGCCACTTCCGCGGCGTCGACGCCGTCCTGGACGCCCTGACCCGCTCGATCGCGGACGCACTCCTGCCGAGCCTGCTCGACGACATGGCCGACCTGGCTCTCGACGCGGCGCTCGCGCGCCTCGCCCACGAGGTGGTCGCGCTGGCCGGCGCGTACGGCCACGTCCTGGCGCGGCACCCCCGTCCGATCGACGAGCTCGCGCGCCTCGTCGTGCCCGACGAGCCGATCGCCGCCCTCCTCGGGGAGCGCCGCTCCCGCGGCGAGCTCACCGCGCGGCTGTCGGTCGACTGGCTCGCTCGCTGCGTCCGCGCGTCGTGCCTGGTCGCGATCACCGACGAGCGGGACCCTGCGGTCGTCGCCGACGAGCTGGCGCTCACGCTGCAACGGCTGGTCGCCCCGGACGCAGCACCGGCGGGCCCGCGGAGCGCGGACCCGCCGGTGCGGGGTGGTGCGGGCTGAGCCGGGACGTCAGCCGACGTGGACGCCCTCGGGGCCGTCGGTCGCCAGCTCGGTGTGCTTGACGTCGAGGAAGAGCCAGACGACGAGCGAGCCGAGCAGGATGACACCCGCGCCCACGAGGAACGCGGTGGTGGCGCCGTCCGCGAACGAGCCGAGGTACGTCGCGCCCTCCACGAGGCCGCCCGCCTGGTCGGCGGGGAGGCCGGCGCCGGAGGCGGCCTGGCCCGCCTGGGGGCCCAGGTCCTCGGCCCGGTTGGACGCCACGTGGCTCGCGACGGTGCTCAGGGCCGCGAGGCCGAGCGCGCCGCCGACCTGCTGCATCGTGTTGAGCACGCCCGAGCCGATGCCCGAGTCCTCGGCGCGCACGTGGTGCACCGCGGTCAGGGTCAGCGGCACGAAGGTCATGCCCATGCCGAAGGACATGATGACGAGGTACGGGAACACCGTGCCCCAGTAGTTGATGTCGACGGCCGGGTCGCCCGCGGCGAGCGCACCGACGAGGTCGCCGGCACCCAGGTCGGCGGGCAGGCGGGAGAAGCCGAAGAGCGCGATCGCGGCCAGGATGGTGCCGACACCGGCGACGTAGCGGGCGTCGATGCGGTTGACCAGGTTGGACGACAGGGTCGCGCCGGCGACGATGCCGACCGAGAACGGCAGGAACGCGAAGCCGGTCTGCAGGGGCTCCCAGCCGCCGATGTTCTGCACGTAGAGGCTGAGGAAGAAGAACATGGCGAACATGGCCGCGGGCACCATCATCATGGCGACGAAGCTGGCCGCACGCGTGCGGTTGGCGAAGATGCGGATCGGCATGAGCGGGTCGGGCACGCGGACCTCGATGACGACGAACGCCACGAGCAGCGCGACGCCGGCCGCGAGCGCGGCGATGGTCCAGGTGTCGCCCCAGCCGTGCGCCTCCTCGCCGGCCCGGGTGAGGCCGTAGACGACGCCGAGCAGGCCGAGCGTGCCGGTGATGGCACCGGGCACGTCGAGACGGCCGACGCCGCGGTCGGACTCGGGCAGGAAGCGGGGCGCGAGCACCGCCGCGACGAGGCCGATCGGCACGTTGATGAGGAAGGTCAGGCGCCAGCCCTGGACGTCGAGGCCCAGGAACGTGTCGAGGCCGGTCAGCCAGCCGCCGAGCACGAGGCCGAAGGCCGCGCCGACGCCGGACATGGCGGCGTACACGGCGAACGCCCGGTTGCGGGCGGGACCGGCCGGGAACGCCGTGGTGATGAGCGCGAGGGCGGCGGGCGAGGCGAGCGCCGCGCCGAGGCCCTGGAGGCCACGGGCGCCGAGGAGCAGGCCCTCGTTGGTGGCGAGGCCGCCGAGCAGCGAGGCGACCGCGAAGACGACGAGGCCCATGATGAACACGCGGCGGCGGCCGAGCAGGTCGCCGAGGCGCCCGCCGAGCAGCAGCAGGCCGCCGAAGGCGAGGGCGTAGCCGGTGACGATCCACGACAGGTTCGCGGAGTCGATGGAGAGGTCGTCGCCGATGTAGGGCAGGGCGATATTGGCGATCGTGGCGTCGAGCACCACCATCAGCTGCGCCACCGAGATGAGCACGAGGGCCCAGCCGAGATGACGGGCCGGGGCCGGCGGGGCGGCGTCGCCCTGCGCGGGGGCAGGGCTCGCCGAGGACAGGTCGGTCATGGGGTTCCTTCGGGTGGTGGTGGAGCACGGCGGGGCCGGTACGGCGGGACGCGAGGGCGTCGGGCGACGCCCGGGCGCCAGGGCGTCAGGGGGTCGCTGCTGCGGGCGGCCTCGTCGCCGCCGGCAGGATGATCTCGTCGATGATGCGGGTGATGGCCTCGTGCGTGGGCGGGTCGCCCAGCACGACGGTGCGGTGGATGACGATGCCGGGGAGTGCGGGCTCGAGCAGGTCGAGGTCGAGGTCGGCACGGATCTCGCCGCGGCGCTGCGCCCGGGCGTAGATCTCGCGGGTGACGGCTGCCTTGGGGCCGATCACGCGCTCGCGGAAGCCCTCCGCGAGCTCGGGGTCGGTCGTGAGCGCGGTGACGACGCTGACGAACACGGCGATGGCCTCGTCGTTGACGAAGCCGTCCTCGGTCGCGAACGCGGCGATGAGGTCGCCCCGCAGGGAGCCCGTGTCGACCGGGACGGTGGGTCCGGCCTTGAGGCTGCACAGGGCGTCGATGACCAGCTGGGCCTTGGTGGACCAGCGGCGGTAGAGCGTCGCCTTCGACGCCTTGGCCCGGCTCGCCACCGCGTCCATCGTGAGACGGTCGTAGCCCACCTCCGCGAGCACCGCGGCCGTGGCGTCGCGGATCTGCTGCTCGCGGTCGCCCTCGACGCGGGGGCGGCAGATCGGGCGGGGCAGGTTCATCGGGTCCTTCGGGCAGAGGATGGAACGGAACGGTTTCGTTCCGTCGAGGACGCTACACCCGTCCGCGCGGATGGAACAACCTCGTTCCATCACTGTTCACCGAGACCCCGGTCACGGTGGTCGCGGCGCATCGTCGGTGCCGCCCGGCAAGATGTCCCCATGAGCGAGGCGAGCACCGGGGTCTCCCCGGCCCCGGAGGAGGCGCGCGAGCGGCACCGCGTGCTGGCGGAGCAGCTGGAGGACGCGCGGTGGCGCTACTACGTGCTCGACTCGCCGACGATGTCCGACGCGGAGTTCGACGCGCGGATGCGCGAGCTGGAGGCGCTGGAGGAGGAGCACCCCGAGCTCCGCACCCCGGGCTCGCCCACCCAGACCGTCGGTGGCGCGGTGTCGACGGAGTTCACACCGGTGGACCACCTCGAGCCGATGATGAGCCTCGACAACGCGTTCACCCACGACGAGCTGGCCGCCTGGTACGCCCGGCTCGCCCGCGACGGCGTCGGCGCGCCCGCGCTGCTGTGCGAGCTGAAGGTCGACGGGCTCGCGATCAACCTGCTCTACGAGGAGGGTCGCCTGGTGCGCGCCCTGACCCGGGGCGACGGGCGCACGGGGGAGGACGTGACCCCCAACGTGCGCACGATCGACTCGATCCCGCACCGGCTCACGGGCACGGACGAGTTCCCCGTCCCCGCCCTGCTGGAGGTGCGCGGCGAGGTCTTCCTGCCGGTCGCGGCGTTCGAGCGGCTCAACGAGCAGATGACGGCGGCCGGCAAGCAGGTCTTCGCCAACCCGCGCAACGCCGCGGCCGGCTCGCTGCGCCAGAAGGACCCCCGCGTCACGGCCACCCGCGCGCTGGGCATGGTCTGCCACGGCATCGGCGCGCGCCGCGGCTTCGAGCCGACGGCGCAGTCGGCGGCGTACGCGGCGCTGCGGGCCTGGGGCCTGCCGACCTCCGACCGCGCCGCCGTCGTGCCCGACCTGACCGGGGTGCAGGAGTACGTCGAGCGGTACGGCGCGCAGCGGCACGCGGTGGAGCACGAGATCGACGGGGTCGTGGTGAAGGTCGACGACGTCAGCCTCCAGCGGCGCCTCGGATCGACGAGCCGGGCGCCGCGGTGGGCGATCGCGTTCAAGTACCCGCCGGAGGAGGTGAACGCGAAGCTCCTGGAGATCATGGTCAACACGGGCCGCACGGGCCGCGTCACGCCGTTCGGGCGGATGGAGCCGACGCGCGTCGCGGGCTCCACCGTCGAGCTGGCCACACTCCACAACGCCCACGAGGTGCAGCGCAAGGACGTGCGCCCCGGGGACACGGTGATCCTGCGCAAGGCCGGCGACGTCATCCCCGAGATCGTCGGGCCCGTCCTCGACCTTCGCCCCGAGGGCCTCGAGCCGTGGGTCATGCCGACGACCTGCCCGGCCTGCGGCACCGGGCTGGCGCAGCAGAAGGAGGGCGACAAGGACCTGCGCTGCCCCAACCACGAGAAGTGCCCCGCCCAGGTGCGCGAGCGCGTGTTCCACGTCGCCGGGCGCGGGGCGTTCGACATCGAGGGCCTGGGCTACGAGGCCGCGGTCGCGCTGCTGGGGGTCGAGGGGTTCGACAACGAGGGCGACGTCTTCGACATCGACGCCGACCTCCTGCTGCGCACCGACCTCTTCACCCGGGCGCCGAAGAAGGGGGAGGAGGGCCGGCAGCTGACCGCCAACGGCGCCAAGCTGCTCGCCAACCTCGACAAGGCGAAGCAGGTGCCCCTGTGGCGTGTGCTCGTCGCGCTGTCGATCCGGCACGTGGGCCCCACCGCGGCCCGCGCCCTCGCGACCGAGTTCGGCTCGATGGAGGCCATCCGCGCCGCCAGCCTCGCGGAGCTGTCCGCGGCGGCCGGCGTCGGGCCGACCATCGCCGAGGCCGTCGTGGAGTGGTTCTCCGTCGACTGGCACCGCGCCATCGTGGACGCGTGGGCCGCGGCCGGGGTCGCGATGGCCGACGAGCGCGACGAGTCCACGCCCCGCACGCTGGAGGGCCTGACCGTCGTGGTGACCGGGTCGCTCGTCGACTTCAGCCGCGACTCGGCCAAGGAGGCGATCCTGTCGCGCGGCGGGAAGGCCGCCGGCTCGGTGTCGAAGAAGACCGACTACGTGGTCGTGGGCGAGAACGCCGGCACCAAGGCCGAGAAGGCCGACCAGCTCGGCGTGCGCACCCTCGACGAGGACGGGTTCAAGGCGCTGCTCGAGCACGGCCGCGCCGGCGTGGGCGACGAGCCCGAGGGGGCGGAGCAGCCCGAGGCGGCGGAGCAGTCCGAGGGGTGACGCCGGGCGCGGGCGCCGTCAGGGCCGGCCGCGCCGCGCGACGTCATGCGGAGCGGAGGTCGGGAGCCACGGTCCGCATGACGTCCGAGCGTGGCGCCGTCGAGGTGACCGGGCGCGTCGAGGTCACTGGGCGGGCTCCATGCCGAAGAACAACCAGCCCTCGTCGGTCGAGCGGACGAAGAGCGCGGCGGCGTCCCCCTCGTACGCCTCGGTGAACGGCACCACGAACACGGCGACGTCGTCGACGGTGATGTCGAGCTCCTCCTCGACGGAGGCGGCGAACTCCTCCCAGCCGGGGTCGGCTCCCTCCTCGTCCCCGGTGGACCCCAGGACCTCCTCGCGGCCGACCTCCGCGTCGGGGTCCTCGGGCAGCTCGAGGGCGCCTGTCGCGGCGGCCTCGACGAGCGCCGCGTGGTGCGCCTCGTTGTCGGGGGCCTCCACGACGTCGGACCAGGCCGCCTCGGTCGAGACCTGCTCGAACGCCTCCAGGTCGTCCTCGAGGATCGAGGTGCGCCACGCGGCGTAGACGTCCTCGGCGGTGTCCGCGGTGTCGGCGGTGTCGGCGGTGTTCGTCGTCCCCCGGTCCGTCGCCGTGTCGTCGGCACCGGTTCCGTCGCCGCACCCGGCGAGCACGACGGTGAGGGTCGCGGCGACCGCGAGGTGGGCCAGGCGTGACGTCCGAGGGTTCATGGAGGTCCATCGTGTGCCCCGGCGCGTGGGGCCAAACCCGCGGCCGCCGCCACGCGCGGGACGTCATGCGAACCCGAGGCCGGGGCCCTCGATCCGTATGACGTCCGCGGCGGGGCGGTGCGGGGCGCGGCGCAGGCGAGGTGGCGGCGTACCCCCCGGTCGACACCGACGCCGCCGAGGTCGGGGCTCCTCCCTAAGATGGCCGCCATGCCCGACACACCCCCGGCGCTGACGCGCGAGGACGTGGCGCACCTCGCCGACCTCGCCCGCATCGACCTGTCCGACGCCGAGCTCGACCACCTGGCCCCGCAGCTGTCGGTGATCCTGGAATCGGTCGCCTCGATCCAGGGCGTGGCCGGCGACGACGTGCCGCCGACGTCGCACCCGCTGCCGCTGACGAACGTGTTCCGCGAGGACGTGGTGACGCCCAGCCTGAGCGCCGAGGAGGCCCTCGCGGGGGCCCCGGCCGTCGAGCAGCAGCGCTTCAGCGTGCCGCGGATCCTGGGGGACGAGCAGTGAGCACGACGAACGGCGACCTGACCCGGCGTACCGCCGCGGAGCTGGCCGACGCGCTGGCCGCGGGCGAGACGACCTCGGTCGAGCTGACCCAGGCCCACCTCGACCGCATCGCGGCCGTCGACGGCTCCGCCGAGGCGGGCGTCCACGCGTTCCTCCACGTCGACCCCGAGGGTGCCCTCGCGCAGGCGCGGGCCTCCGACGAGCGGCGGGCGGCCGGCACCCCGGCGCACCTGCTCGACGGCGTGCCGATCGCGGTGAAGGACATCCTCACCACCACGGGCCTGCCCACGACGTGCGGCTCGAAGATCCTCGACGGGTGGGTGCCGCCGTACGACGCGACGGTCGTCACCCGCCTCAAGGCGGCCGGCCTGCCGATCCTCGGCAAGACCAACATGGACGAGTTCGCGATGGGCTCCTCCACGGAGCACTCGGCCTACGGCCCGACCCGCAACCCGTGGGACCTCACCCGCATCCCGGGCGGGTCCGGCGGCGGGTCGGCGGCGGCCGTGGCGTCCTACCAGGCGCCGCTCGCGCTCGGCACCGACACGGGCGGCTCGATCCGCCAGCCCGGCGCCGTCACGGGCACGGTCGGCGTGAAGCCGACGTACGGCGGCGTGTCCCGCTACGGCCTCGTGGCGCTGGCCAACTCGCTCGACCAGGTCGGGCCGGTGACCCGCACGGTGCTCGACTCGGCGCTGCTCCACGAGCTCGTCGGCGGCCACGACCCGCGCGACTCCACGAGCATCCCGCAGCCCGTCCCCGGCCTCGTCGCCGCGGCGCGCCAGGGTGCGGCGGGCGACGTGGCCGGCCTCAAGGTCGGCGTCGTGCGCGAGCTGGGCGGCGAGGGCTGGCAGCCGGGCGTGATGGCCCGCTTCGACGAGGCGGTCGAGGCGCTGGTCGCCGCCGGCGCCGAGGTCGTCGAGGTGTCCTGCCCGAGCTTCGTGCACGCCATGGCGGCGTACTACCTGATCCTCCCGGCCGAGTGCTCCTCGAACCTCGCGAAGTTCGACGCGATGCGCTACGGCCTGCGGGTGCTGCCCGAGGGCGTCGCCTCGCCGAGCGCGGAGGAGGTCATGCGCGCCACCCGCGACGCCGGCTTCGGCGACGAGGTGAAGCGCCGCATCATCCTCGGCACCTACGCGCTGTCGTCGGGCTACTACGAGGCCTACTACGGCCAGGCGCAGAAGATCCGCACGCTCATCAGCCGCGACTTCGCGGCGGCCTTCGAGCAGGTCGACGTGCTCGTCAGCCCGACGGCGCCGACCACGGCGTTCCCGCTGGGGGAGAAGCTCGACGACCCGCTGGCGATGTACCGCGGCGACCTCGCGACCATCCCGGCCAACCTCGCCGGCGTGCCGGGCATCTCGGTGCCCGCCGGTCTGGCGGACGAGGACGGGCTGCCCGTCGGGTTCCAGGTGCTGGCGCCGGCGCTGGCCGACGACCGGGTCTACCGGGTGGGTGCCGCCGTGGAGGCGCTGCTGGGCGAGAAGTGGGGTGGCGCCCTGCTCGAGCAGGCGCCCGAGCTGGAGGAGGTCGGCCGATGAGTGCGAGCACCGAGGTGCTGGTGGACTTCGACGAGGCGCTGGAGCGCTACGACCCCGCGCTGGGGCTCGAGGTCCACGTCGAGCTCAACACCGCCACGAAGATGTTCTGCGGCTGCCCGGCCACGTTCGGCGGGGAGCCCAACACGCAGGTCTGCCCGACCTGCCTGGGCCTGCCGGGCGCGATGCCGGCGGTGAACGGCAAGGCCGTCGAGGCCGCCATCCGCATCGGGCTGGCGCTCAACTGCGAGATCGCCGAGTGGTGCCGCTTCGCGCGGAAGAACTACTTCTACCCGGACATGCCGAAGAACTTCCAGACGTCGCAGTACGACGAGCCGATCGCCTTCGACGGCTACATGGACGTCGAGGTCGACGGCACCACGTTCCGCGTCGAGATCGAGCGCGCCCACATGGAGGAGGACACCGGCAAGTCCACCCACGTCGGCGGCGCGACGGGCCGGATCCACGGCGCGGACCACTCGCTGGTCGACTACAACCGCGCCGGCATCCCGCTCATCGAGATCGTCACCCGCCCCATCGTCGGGGCCGGCGCCCGCGCGCCCGAGGTGGCCCGGGCGTACGTCGCGCAGCTGCGCGACCTCATCCTCGCCCTCGGCGTCTCCGAGGCCCGGATGGACCAGGGCAACCTGCGCGCCGACGTCAACCTGTCGCTGGCGCCGAAGGGCAGCGGCGTGCTCGGCACCCGCAGCGAGACGAAGAACGTCAACTCGTTCCGCTCCGTGGAGCGCGCCGTGCGCTTCGAGGTCGCGCGTCACGCGGGCGTGCTCGACGCGGGGGGGAAGGTCGTCCAGGAGACGCGCCACTTCCACGAGGACACCGGCATCACGACGTCGGGCCGCGAGAAGTCGGACGCGGAGGACTACCGCTACTTCCCGGAGCCCGACCTCGTGCCCGTCGCCCCCAGCCGGGAGTGGGTCGAGGAGCTGCGCGCCACCCTGCCCGAGAACCCGACGGCGAAGCGGGCGCGCCTGCAGGCCGAGTGGGGCTACTCCGACCTCGAGATGCGCGACACGGTCGGTGCGGGGGCGTTCGGCCTCGTCGAGGAGACCATCGCCGCCGGGGCCTCGCCCCAGGCGGCGCGCAAGTGGTGGGTGGCCGAGCTGGCCCGCCGCGCCAACGACGCGGGCGTCGAGCTCGCGGCCGTGGGCGTGACGCCGGTGCAGGTCGCGGCCGTGCAGGCGCTCGTCGAGGGCGGCACGATCAACGACAAGCTGGCGCGCCAGGTCTTCGACGGCCTCGTGGCCGGCGAGGGCACGCCGGAGGAGATCGTCGCCGCCCGCGGCCTGGCGATCGTCTCCGACGACGGCGCGCTGGGCGCCGCCGTCGACAAGGCCATCGAGGCCAACCCCGACGTGGCGCAGAAGATCCGCGACGGCAAGGTCGCCGCGGCCGGCGCCCTCATCGGCGCGGTCATGAAGGAGATGCGGGGCCAGGCCGACGCCGGCCGGGTGCGCGAGCTGGTGCTCGAGCGCCTGTCCTGACGGGCGGGCCGACGGGCCTGCTCAGCGCAGCGCGAGCCGCACGATGCGGTCGTCGCCCGGGCGGGGTTCCACCCGGCCGTCGGTGTTGTTCGTCAGGAGCCACAGGCTGCCGTCGGGTGCGGGGCGCACCTGGCGCAGCCGGCCGTACGTGCCGGTCAGGTACGCCGTGGGGTCGCTCGCGCGCCCGTCGGCCACGCTGACCCGCCAGAGCCGCTCGCCCCGCAGGGCGGCCATCCACAGGGTGCCGTCGGTGTAGGCCAGCCCGGAGGGGGACGCCTCGTCGGTGGGCCACGTGAGCTGCGGGTCGACGAAGCCCCGGTCGGTGCCGCCGGTGCCCTCGACCTCGGGCCAGCCGTAGTTGCCGCCGGGCTCGACGAGGTTGAGCTCGTCAGCGGTGTCGGCGCCGAACTCGGTGGCCCACAGACGGCCGTCGTCGTCGAAGGCGAGGCCCTGCACGTTGCGGTGGCCCATCGACAGCACCGGCGACGTGGGGTCGGGGTTGTCGGGCGCGGGGGCGCCGTCGGGCGTGACGCGGAGGATCTTGCCGGCCAGCGAGTCGGCGTCCTGGGCGAGGCCCTCCTCGCCGGCGTCGCCGGTCGAGACGTAGAGCATGCCGTCGGGGCCGAACGTGAGGCGGCCGCCGTCGTGGCGGTTCGCGCTGGGGATGCCGGTGAGCACGTCGGTCTGGGCGCCGAGGGTGCCGTCGGCGTCGAGCACGCGGCGTACGACGCGGTTGTCCTCGTCGGTCGTCAGGTAGAAGAAGAGCGTCCGGTCCTGGGCGAAGTCGGGGGAGACGGCGACACCGAGCAGGCCCGACTCGTCCTCGTTCTCGGCCTCGGGGAAGTCACCGGCGTCCGTGGTGGTGCCGTCGGCGGCCACGAGCAGCACGTCGCCGGTGTCGCGCTCGGGCACGACCGCGCGGCCGTCGGGGAGGAACGCCACGTCCCACGGCGTCTCGAGACCGGTGGTCACGTCGCCCGTGGGCTCGGGCACCGGGGCGGGCGCCGCGGTGGTCGGGGTGCCGGTGGGGCTCGCCGGCGTCGTGGCCGCCGACCCGCCGTCCGACGGGGTGATGACGGGGGAGTCCGCCTCCTGCGCCGACTCCTCCCCGGAGCACGCGGTCAGCGTGACGAGGGCGGTGGCGACGGCGACCGCGACCGCGGTCGCACGGCTCGAGGGGCGCATGCTCCCCAGCGTGGGTCGGGCCCTCAGAGGCCGGCCCGCTCCGCCCCCGGCCGCTCCCCGAGCCGGCCGAGGAAGTCGACCAGGAGGTCGTGCAGCTCGCCCGGGTGCTCCATGCCCACGAAGTGCGACCCCGGCAGCTCGACGTAGCGGGCGTCCGGCATCCGCTCGGCGGCCGAGCGCATGGCGCGGGGGCCGGCCAGGATGTCGTGGGAGCCGGCGACGAAGACCGCCGGCACGTCGATGCGCGACAGCGAGACGCGCTGGTGGCGGGCCGTGTGCAGCGCCATGTGGAAGTACCAGTCGAGCGGCGTCGTCAGGAACTCCCGCACCGCGACGGCGGCCGCCTCCTCGTCCTCGACCTCGCCCATGAAGCCCACGGCGCCCAGCAGCCTGATGGTGGTGGGGCCGATGGGCAGGGCACGCGCGACCGGGGTCAGCAGCGGGCCGGCGCGCCGGCCCACGCGGGTGATCCCGACCGTCAGCCGGCCGCGCACGGGCGCGGGCAGGCGCGTCAGCTCGAGCATGGTCGAGAACGTCGCTCCGGGGACGCCCGCGACCGCGAAGAGCCCCTCGACCCGGTCGGGGTGGCGCGTGGCGAGCTCGAACTGGGTGTTCACGCCCATCGACCAGCCGATGGTCGGCGCGGAGGCCACCCCGGCGTCGTCCATCACGGCGAGGGCGTCCTCGACGAACGCGTCGATGCCGATGCTGCACCCGTCGACGGGCCGCTCGGAGCCCCCGACGCCCCGGTGCGCCCACGAGACGACGCGCACGCGGCAGGCGGGGTCGAGCAGCGCCGGCCAGGCGTGCGCGTTCGTGCCGAGACCGTTGCACAGCAGGACGGTCGGGCCGGGCAGCGCCCGGTCGGGGTCGTTGGTCCACGCGCGCAGGCGGGTGCCGTCGGCGCTCGTCACGTCGTGGAACGCGAGCCGGACGGGGCTGTCCGGGCTGTCGGGGCCGGCGGGGGGAGGGCCGTCGACCGGGAGGGAGGGAGGCACCGCCGCATCATGCCCGACCGCGCCCGGCCGTGGTGGTCCGGCTGTGGTGCGAGTCTCACCCGACGTTCACCCGGACGTGCCCCGGGCGACGTCCGGGCGGCGTGGGCTCGGGTGCCATGCACTCGTCTCGGAGAACACTTCTGGGTGCCGGCGCCGTCGTCGCGCCCACCCTCCTCGTCCCGTCCGTCGCCCCCGCGGTGCTCCCGCCCGCGGCGGCGGCCGACTCCCGTCGTACGGCGGCCGCCCCCACCCTGGGTGCGGACCCCTTCACCCTCGGCGTCGCCTCGGGCGACCCGGCCGCCGACGGCTTCGTCCTGTGGACGCGCCTCGCGCCCGAGCCGCTGGCCGCCGACGGCGCGGGCGGCATGCCGTCGCGCCGCTACCAGGTGGCCTGGGAGGTCGCGGCCGACCCCGGCTTCCGCCGCGTCGTGCGCCGCGGCCAGGTCAGCGCCGGGCCGGAGTCGGCCCACGCCGTGCACGTCGAGGTCCGTGGCCTGGCCGCGGGCCGGGAGTACTGGTACCGCTTCCGCACCGGCGCCCGCGGCGCCGCCCACGTCTCCGGCGTCGGTCGCGCCGTCACCGCCCCCGCACCGTGGGCGCTGCCCCGGCAGCTGCGGATGGCGTTCGCCTCGTGCTCGAACTTCCCGGTCGGCTGGTTCACCGCCTACCGCCACCTCGCCGAGGAGCAGCCCGACCTGGTGCTCCACCTGGGCGACTACCAGTACGAGGGCGCGGCGAACCCCGCCCACCTGCGCCCGCACGCGGGCCCGGAGACCACGACCCTGGCCGGCTACCGCCAGCGCCTCGCGCAGTACCGCACCGACCCCGACCTGCAGGCCGCCCACGCCGCCGCCCCGTGGCTCGTCGTGTGGGACGACCACGAGGTGGACAACAACTACGCGGCACTGGTCTCGGAGAAGCCCGCCGAGCAGGCCGTGTTCGCCGAGCGGCGCGCGGCGGCGTACCGCGCCTACTACGAGAACATGCCGCTGCGGCGCACCTCGGTGCCCCGCGGTCCCGGCATGCAGCTGTTCCGCCGCGTCTCGTGGGGCCGGCTGGCGACGTTCCACATGCTCGACACGCGCCAGTACCGCTCCGACCAGGCGCAGGGCGACGGCTGGAAGGCGCCCGGCGGCGGGTACGACGACCCCACCCGCTCGCTGCCCGGCCTCGCCCAGGAGCGGTGGCTGCTCGACGGCCTGCGGGCCTCGGGCGCGCGCTGGGACGTGCTCGGCCAGCAGGTGTTCTTCGGCGGGCGGCGTAACGCGACCGGCGCGGCCACGACCGTCTCGATGGACTCGTGGGACGGCTACCCGGCCTCGCGGCAGCGCATCAGCCAAGGCTTCCTCGACGCCCGGGTGCGCAACCCCGTGGTGCTCACCGGCGACGTGCACGCCCACTGGGCGAGCGACCTCTACCTCGACTACGACGAGCCGACGACGCCGATCGGCTCGGAGTTCGTGACGACGTCGATCACCTCGGGCGGGGACGGGTACGACGACCCCACCGGCACCCACCCGTGGATGCCGGACAACCCCAACATCCGCTTCTGGACGAACCTGCGCGGCTACGTCTCGACCACGATCGAGCCCGACGCGATGCGGGTCGACCACCGCTGCGTCCCCGTGGTCACGACGCCCGACGCGCAGGCCTTCACCCGTCGCTCGTACGTCGTGGAGGACCGGGTGCGCGGCATGCAGCAGGTCGCGGACGCCCCGCTCGCCGCCGCGGCCGGTGCCCGCGCGCGTCGGGCGCTCCCGAGCGACGAGCAGGTCGTGCGCGACACGGTCCGGGAGGAGACCGGCTACTGAGCCGGCGCCGGGCCGGCGCCGGGCCAGCGCTGAGCCGGTCCTCTCAGTCGGGGGCCGGCTCGGCGTGCGGCGGGGCGCCGCGTGATGTGGCCGTGGCGCCCGCGACGGCGGCGACCACGCAGGCCAGGGCCGCGACTTGCAGCGCGGTCAGCAGCTCGCCGAGCACCACCAGCGCTGCTACCGCCGCGGCGGCGGGCTCGAGGCTCATGAGGATGCCGAAGACCGACGGCGGCAGCGTGCGCAGCGCGACGAGCTCGCACGAGTAGGGCACCACGGAGCTCAGCAGCCCCACCGCGAGCCCGACGAGCAGGATGCGGGTGTCGAGCATCTGCCCGCCGTGCGCGGTCAGCACCCAGGGCGTGAGCGGCACCGTCGCGACCAGGCTCGCCACCGCCAGCCCCTGCAGGCCGGGCCACTGCGCGCCGGTGCGCGCGCTCAGCAGGATGTACGCCGCCCACGCGACCCCGGCGACGAGCGCGAAGGCGACGCCCACCGGGTCGAGGTCGGCGGGTTCGGCGCCGAGCAGCACGACGCCGGCCGCCGCCAGGCCCACCCACACGAGGTCGCGCGGGCGCCGGCTGCCCACGAGCGCCAGGGCCAGCGGGCCCACGAACTCGATGGTCACCGCGATGCCCAGCGGGATGCGCGCGAAGGACTGGTAGATCGCCCAGTTCATCGTGCCGAGGCTCAGCCCGAACCCCAGCACGACCAGCCAGTCGCTGCGCGAGCGGCCGCGCACCTGCGGCCGCGCCCACGCGAGCAGCACCAGCGTGCTGGTCACCAGGCGCAACCACACGATGGTGGTGGGGCTGACCTCGCCGAACAGTCCCTTGGCGACCGCCGCCCCCAGCTGCACCGACGCGATGCCGACCAGGACGAGACCGACGGCGCGGCCCAGGGGTGGGGTGCTCAGGACTCCTCGTCCGGTCCGACCACGGGGGTCGGCACGCCGGCGGTGATGACGGTGCCGTCGGCGCGGTGGCCGCCGACGAGGGGCCGGTCGCCCAGCACCCCGTCCTTGCGCGGGCCCTGGTGCGCCAGGGTCACGGTGGCCGCGGTGCCGGGGCGGGCCACGTGCTCCTCGCCGCGCACCCGGAACGGCACCTCGCCGTCGCCGTCGACGACCGCGACGGTCATCTCGTCCTGGGTGACGGTGACCTGCACCCGGGTGCCGTGCCACTGCAGCGGGAACGACAGCGACGGCCAGTCGGCGGGCAGGCGCGGGTCGAACGACAGGCGCTCGCCGTGGTCGCGCATGCCGGCGAAGCCGCTGACGAGCGCCGACCAGACGCCACCCATCGACGCGACGTGGAGGCCGTCGACGGTGTTGCCGTGCAGGTTGACGAGGTCGACGTAGAGCGCGGAGCGGAAGTAGCGCAGCGCCACCTCGTGGTAGCCGACCTCGGCCGCCATCACCGACTGCACGACCGCCGACAGCGTCGAGTCGCCCGTCGTGATGGGGTCGTAGTACTCGAAGTCGGCCTTCTTCTCCTCGGGCGTGAAGCGGTCGCCCTGGAGGAAGAGCGCGAGCACGACGTCGGCCTGCTTGAGCACCTGGAACCGGTAGATGACCAGCGGGTGGTAGTGCAGCAGCAGCGGCCGCAGCTCCATCGGGGTGCGGGAGAGGTCCCACACCTCGCGGTCGAGGAAGTGCTCGTCCTGCGGGTGGATCCCGAGGGTCTCGTCGAACGGGATCGTCATCCCGGCCGCGCACCGGGCCCACTCCTCGACCTCGCCGTCGCGCAGCTCCGTGCGGTGCACGACCTGCGTGTACGCCGCGGGGTCGCTCGCGGCGAGGTCCCGCACCGCCTGCACGGCGCGCTCGAGGTTGTAGCGCGCCATGACGTTGGTGAACAGGTTGTTGTTGACGACCGTCGTGTACTCGTCCGGGCCCGTCACGCCGTGGATGTGGAACGAGTCGGTGCCGTTCGTGCGCCAGAACCCGATGTCGGCCCACATGCGGGCGGTCTCGACGAGGATGTCGATGCCGTCGCGCACGAGGAACCCCGTGTCGCCGGTCGCGTCGACGTACTTCGCGAGCGCGTAGGAGATGTCGGCGTCGATGTGCACCTGCGCGGTGCCTGCGGCGTAGTACGCCGACGCCTCCTCGCCGTTGATGGTGCGCCACGGGAACAGGGCCCCGGCCTGGGCCATCTCCTTCGCGCGCTCGCGGGCCGCGGGCAGCATGCGGCAGCGGAAGTGCAGCGCGTTGCGGGCCGTGTCGGGGGAGGTGTAGGTGAGGAACGGCAGGACGTAGACCTCGGTGTCCCAGAAGTAGTGCCCCTCGTAGCCCGAGCCGCTCACTCCCTTGGCCGGCACGCCCTGGTGGTCGGCGCGCGCGCTGGCCTGCGCGAGCTGGAACAGGTTGAAGCGGATGGCCTGCTGCAGCTCCGGGTGGCCCTCGACGACGACGTCCGCGCCGGCCCAGAAGCGGTCGAACCAGGCCTGCTGCTCCTCGCGGTAGTGGTCGACGCCGAGGCGCCGCGCCCGGTCGAGCGTGCGGTCGCAGCGGTCGGAGAGCTCCCGGACGGGGACGCCCTTCGAGGAGTGGTAGGCGACCAGCTTGTCGACGCGGATGGTGCTGCCCTGCGTCGCGTCGGCGCGCACGACGTACTTCGCCATGTCCTCCTCGGCGTGCCGGATCACCTCGTGGGTGTCGTCGCAGGTGAGGAGGTGGTCGGCGGCGACGGCGACCGTCATCTTCGAGCGGGCGCACTGGTAGCCCAGGAGCATCCGCTGCTCGTTGGCGTAGTGGGCGCGGGGGAGCAGCACGCGGTGCTCGAACCCCGACGACTTGCGGGGGTCGAGGCCCTCGCCGAGGGAGGCGCCCGGCACGTGGTACTCGTCCTTGCCGTCCTGGCGGTTGAGCATCTGCGAGGAGATGACAATGGGCGCGTCGCCGTCGAGCATCGTGACCTCGAGGCTCAGCAGCGACAGGTGCCGCTCGGTCATCGAGACCATGCGGCGCGAGACCACCCGCACCCGCTTGCCCGAGGGGGTGCGCCACACGAGCGTCCGCGTCAGCTCGCCGGACCGGAAGTCCAGCGAGCGCTCGTAGTGCTCGAGGTCGGCGGTGCCCAGGTTGAGCGGCTCGTCGTCGACGTAGAGCTTGAGCACCTTCACGTCGGGCACGTTGACGATCGTCTGGCCGGTGCGGGCGAAGCCGAACGCGCTCTCGGCGTGCTTGATCGGCCACGTCTCGTGGAAGCCGTTGATGAAGGTGCCGTGGGCGTGGGCGTCCCGGCCCTCCGCGGGGTTGCCCCGCATGCCCAGGTAGCCGTTGGCGACGGTGAACAGCGTCTCGGTCAGGCCGAGGTCGCCGGGGAAGTGGTCGGTCTCGACGAGGCGCCACGGGTCGACCGGGAAGCGCCCGCGGTCCATCGGGTCCTCGGGGACGTCCTTGCGCATCGCGGCCATCAGGCGTCGGCCCCCGGCAGGCCGGCCCCCGGCCCGTCGGTGACGGGCACGAGCTCGGCCAGGTCGGTGACGACGACGGTCGCGCCGGCCTCGGTGAGCACGGCGGCGCCGGCCCCGCGGTCGACGCCGACGACGGCGGCGAAGGCGCCGGCCGCGCCCGCGCGCACGCCGGAGACGGCGTCCTCGAGCACGACGGAGGTCGCGGCGTCGGCACCCAGCGCGGCGGCCGCGTGGAGGAACGTGTCGGGGGCCGGCTTGCCCGGCAGGCCCAGCTCCTTGGCCACCGTGCCGGACACGACGGTCTCGAAGCGGTCGAGCAGGCCCGCGGTGCGCAGCACGGCCGGGGCGTTCGCGGAGGACGAGACGACTGCGAGACGGATGTCGAGGGTCGCCAGGTGGTCGAGCAGCGCGACGGAGCCCGGGTAGGGGCGCACGCCCTCCCGCTCCAGCACCTCGTTGAACGACTCGTTCTTGCGGTCGCCCAGGCCGTGGATCGTCTCGGCCTCCGGGCTGTCGGACTCGCTGCCCTCGGGGAGGTCGATGCCGCGGGAGGCGAGGAAGTCGCGCACCCCGTCGTACCGGGGCTTGCCGTCGACGTGGTCGAAGTAGTCGCGCTCGGTGTAGGGCGAGGTGTCGCCGGGACCGTCCCAGGCGGCGAGGAAGTCGTTGAACATGACCTCCCACGCGCGCATGTGGACCTCCGCCGTCGGCGTGATGACGCCGTCGAGGTCGAAGAGGGCGGCGCGGTGCTCGGACCAGTCGATCGCAGTTGTCACCGGGACAGGCTAGGGCCCCGCCGCGCGGCCCGTGAGGAGGACGTCGTTAACGGGGGGTTACCGGTGGCCGCCCGCATCCCGGCGCCCCGGTGGGTGGGGGCCGGCGCCGGTCTACCCTGGGCCCATGACCGGTGGCGCCCCCGACTCCCAGCTCGACTCCCAGCCCGACTCCCAGCTCGACTCCCAGCCCGACTCCCAGCCCGCGACGCAGCCCGACATCAAGCCGCGCTCGCGCGACGTCACGGACGGCCTCGAGCGCGCCGCCGCGCGCGGCATGCTGCGCGCCGTCGGCATGGGGGACGACGACTGGGAGAAGCCGCAGATCGGCGTCGCCTCGTCGTGGAACGAGATCACCCCGTGCAACCTCTCGCTCGACCGGCTGGCGAAGGCCGTGAAGAACGGCGTGCACGCCGCGGGCGGCTTCCCGATGGAGTTCGGCACCATCTCGGTCTCCGACGGCATCTCGATGGGCCACGAGGGCATGCACTTCTCGCTGGTCTCCCGCGAGGTCATCGCTGACTCGGTGGAGACCGTGATGATGGCCGAGCGCCTCGACGGCTCGGTGCTGCTGGCGGGCTGCGACAAGTCGCTGCCCGGCATGCTCATGGCCGCGGCCCGCCTCGACCTCTCGAGCGTGTTCCTGTACGCCGGCTCGATCATGCCCGGCAAGGTCGACGGCCGCGACGTGACGATCATCGACGCGTTCGAGGCCGTCGGCGCCTGCCTGGCCGGGAAGATCTCCCGCGAGGAGGTAGACAAGGTCGAGCGCGCCATCTGTCCCGGCGAGGGCGCCTGCGGCGGCATGTACACGGCCAACACGATGGCCGCCGTCGCCGAGGCCCTCGGCATGTCCCTGCCCGGCTCCGCGGCCCCGCCGGCCGTCGACCGCCGCCGCGACGGCTACGCGCACAAGTCGGGCGAGGCCGTGGTCGGGCTGCTGCGCCGCGGCATCACGGCGCGCCAGATCATGACGAAGGAGGCGTTCGAGAACGCCATCACCGTCGTGATGGCGCTGGGCGGATCCACCAACGCCGTGCTCCACCTCCTCGCCATCGCCCGCGAGGCCGAGGTCGACCTGACGCTCGAGGACTTCAACCGCATCGGCGACAAGGTGCCGCACCTCGGCGACCTCAAGCCGTTCGGCAAGTACGTGATGTACGACGTCGACCAGAAGGGCGGCATCCCGATGGTGATGAAGGCCCTCCTCGACGCGGGCCTCATGCACGGCGACTGCCTCACCGTGACCGGCCGCACGATGGCGGAGAACCTCGCCGACATCGCCCCGCCGGCCGTCGACGACGACGTGATCCGCACGCTCGACCGCCCCATCCACGCGACCGGCGGCCTGACGATCCTCCACGGCACGCTGGCCCCCGAGGGCGCGGTCGTGAAGTCGGCCGGCTTCGACGAGTCGGTCTTCGAGGGCACGGCCCGCGTCTTCGACGGCGAGCGGGCGGCGATGGACGCCCTCGCCGCCGGCGAGCTGAAGCCCCGCGACGTGGTCGTCATCCGCTACGAGGGCCCCAAGGGCGGCCCGGGCATGCGCGAGATGCTCGCCATCACCGGCGCGATCAAGGGCGCGGGCCTCGGCAAGGACGTGCTGCTGCTCACCGACGGCCGCTTCTCCGGCGGCACGACGGGGCTGTGCGTCGGCCACGTGGCCCCCGAGGCGGTCGACGCCGGGCCCATCGCGTTCGTGCGCGACGGCGACCGGATCACGCTCGACGTGGCCAACCGCCGCCTCGACGTCGACATCGACGCGGACGAGCTGGAGCGCCGCAAGGAGGGCTGGGAGCCGCTGCCCCCGAAGTACACCCGCGGTGTCCTCGGCAAGTACGCCCGCACGGTGCAGTCGGCCGCGCACGGCGCGGTCACCTTCTGAGGCGGGTCCGCTGAGCCTCCCCCGACCCGACCTCGACCCGGCCCACCTCGACCCGGCGGCGCTCGACCGCGCGGACCCGCTGGCGGCGTACCGCGAGCGGTTCGTCGGGGCGGGCACGTCGCTGGTCTACCTCGACGGCAACTCGCTGGGCCGCCCGCTGCGCACGACGGTGGAGCGGATGGCGTCGTTCGTCGAGGCCGAGTGGGGCGGGCGGCTCATCCGGGGCTGGGACGAGGGTTGGTTCGACCTGCCGCTCACCCTCGGCGACGAGCTGGGCCGGGTGGTGCTGGGCGCGGCGCCGGGCCAGACGGTGGTCGGCGACGCCACGACGGTGCTGCTCTACAAGCTGTTGCGCGCCCTCGTGGACGCGGCGGTGGCGCGGGACCCCCGCCGTACCGAGGTCGTCGTCGACACCGACAACTTCCCCACCGACCGGTACGTCGTGGAGGGGGTCGCCGCGGAGCGGGGCCTGACGGTGCGCTGGCTCGAGGTGCCGGTCGACGGCGGGATGGAGGTCGCGGCCCTCGAGCCGCTGCTCGGCCCACGCACGGGCGTCGTCGTGCTCAGCCACGTCGCCTACCGGTCCGGCCACCTCGCCGACCTCGCGGGCGTCACCGCCGCCGCCCACGCGGCCGGCGCGTTCGTGCTCGCGGACCTGTGCCACTCCGCCGGGGCCGTCGAGGTCGGGCTCGACGCCGCGGACGTCGACGTGGCCGTCGGGTGCAGCTACAAGTACCTGGGCGGCGGGCCCGGCGCCCCCGCCTTCGCGTACGTCGCGGCCCGGCTCCACGACGAGCTGCGCCAGCCCATCACCGGCTGGATGGGCCACGCCGACCCGTTCGCGATGGGTCCCGGCCACCAGCCCGCCCCGGGCATGCGGCGCTTCCTCTCGGGCACCCCGCCGGTGCTCGCGATGCAGCCGTTGCGCGACACGGTGGCGCTGCTCGACGAGGCCGGCGTGCCGGCGGTGCGCGCCAAGGCGGCGGGGCTCACGTCGTACGTCGTCGACCTCGCCGACGTGCACCTCGCCCCGCTCGGCGTGCGGCTCGCCAGCCCCCGCGACCCCGCCGCCCGCGGCGGCCACGTGACGCTCACCCACCCCGCGATGCGCGAGGTGGTCGCGCGGCTGTGGCGCGAGGACGTGCTGCCCGACCACCGCGACCCCCACGGCCTGCGGGTCGGGCTCTCGCCGCTCTCGACGTCGTACGCCGAGGCGCACGCGGGTGTGCTCGCCGTCCGCACGGCCCTGCTGGACCTCGGGGCCGGCTAGCGGCGCTGCCCGTGGCCGTCGTGGCGCGGGGCGGCGAAGAGGAGCACGACGAGCACGCCGAGGCCCAGGGCGCCGGCGGGCAGCAGCACGGCCTGGGCCATCGCGTCGGAGAAGCGTCCGGCGACCTCGGCGGGCACCGTCCCGCCGCCGGCCTGCATCTCCTCGGCCGATCCGGTCGCGCCCGGCAGGTTGGCCGCGAGCCGCGCCTGGATGAGCGCGGCGACGGCGGCGCTGCCGAGGACGGCCCCGACCTGACGCGTCGTGTTGTAGACGCCCGAGCCCGCCCCGGCCGACGGCAGCGGGAGGTTGCGGGTGGCCGTCGCGCTGAGCGGCGCCCACAGGAACGCGCTGCCGACGCCGAAGAGCGCCAGGGGGAGCAGCACCTGCCACACCGGGCTGTCGGTCGTCATCACGCGGCTGAGCCCCAGCAGCGCGAGCGCCGAGGCAACGAAGCCGACGACCGTGATGCTGCGCGGGTGCGCCCGGTCGACGAGCCGCCCGACCACCGGGGCCAGGAAGCCGGTCGCGAGCGCCATCGGGACGAGCAGGAGCCCGGACCCGATGACCATCGCCCACAGGGCGGGCCAGGGGCTGACCCCGGGCGCGTCGGTGCTGGGGGCGTCGCTCCCGGCCGCGGCGGCGGGGGAGCTGGTCGGGTCGGGCATGCGTGGTCTCCGTCGGGTGGGTGGTGGGGCGGTGAGGGCCGCGCGGGACGGTACGCCGCGGGTCGCCGGCCGTCGAGGGGGTTGCGTACGGTCACGTCGTGACGACCCCGCCGAGCGCAGCGCCGGAGCTGCGACCGCACCTCGCACCGTCCCCCCGCCGCACCGACCCCGGCTCCCCGGCCGGCCTCCCCGTCGGCCCCCCGGTCCCGCCGCGGGGGGTCGCGGCGCCGGCCCACGAGCCGCTCACCGGGCGGTGGGCGCGCCTGGAGCCGCTGCGGCCGGCGCACGCGGCGGCGCTGCACGCGGCCACGGCGGCGCCGGAGGACGACGCGGCGTGGACCTACCTGCCCCTCGACCGTCCGGCCGACCCGGAGGCGTCGGCCCGTCGGGTGCGCGACGACGTCGCCGACCCCGACCTGCTGACGTGGGTGGTGGTGCCGCACGCGACCGGCCGGGTCGAGGGGAGGCTCTCGCTCCTGCGCACGAGCACCGCGAACCGCACCACCGAGGTCGGCTGGATCTCGTTCGGCCCCGCCCTGCGGCGCACCACCGCGGCGACCGAGGCCGTGGCGCTGCTGGCCGACCACGTGCTCGGCGCCGGCTACCGGCGCCTGGAGTGGAAGTGCGACAGCCTCAACGAGCCGTCGCGGCGGGCGGCGCTGCGCCTCGGGTTCACCTTCGAGGGCCGCTTCCGCCAGGCCGTGGTCGTCAAGGGGCGCAACCGCGACACCGACTGGTTCTCGCTGCTGGACCACGAGTGGCCCACGGCGCGCGCCGCCTGGCTGGCCTGGCTCGACCCGGCGAACTTCGACGCCGACGGCCGCCAGCGCCGCAGCCTCGCCGAGCTGCGAGCGGGGCTGCGAGCGGGGCTGCGGGCCGGCCGGGACGTCTAGGCGGGTCCGGGGGCCGCCGGGCCGCCGGGCCGACGCCTGGTTCGTGGTAGGAGCGCCACGCATTCCGCGGCGCTGCTACCACGAACGGCGTGGCACGCCCCGCACGCACGGCGACGGCCGCCGGCCCCCGGAGGGACCGACGGCCGTCGGTGTGGTGCTGGTCGTGCAGGTGGTACGGCGGTCAGCTCGCCGGGACCGGGACGATCTCCGAGCGCGCACCCGGGGCGCCGAAGAGGTGCAGGACGAGCGCCTCCTTGCCGCCGGCGCCCAGCAGGTCGATCGTCGCGCCGTCGGTGTCGGCGAACACGGGCCCGGCGGTCGCGACCGCCGGGGCGCCCGCGTCGAACGCCACCGGGCGGGTCGTGTCGGCGAGCCCGCCGGTCGCGGCGTCGAACACACCGGCCACGTAGGTGATCGGCGCGCTCGTGCCGTCGGTCGGCAGCCCGAGGGCGGCCTTGGAGACCGGCAGCAGCGCCACGTCGGTGTCGAAGACGTTGGTGTCGCGGTCGGCCTCGTAGAAGTTGACCGGGCGCTCGTCGAGCGTGTCGCCCGTGGCCAGGTCGACCGTCACGGAGTAGAGGACGTCGGTGTCGGTGAAGAACTGCAGGTAGGTCTCCACGTCGGCCGCGCCGTCACCGTCGATGTCGTAGTCGACGAACGGGATGTTGGCCCGTCCGACCGTCGCCCAGTCGCCCCAGGTGTCGATGCCGAACCAGAGGTAGTCGTCGGTCGCGCCGGCGCCCACGGACTGCAGGTCCATGCCGCGGTCGGAGCCCTGGTCGACGCACCCGACGACCTGGGTGCCCGTGCACAGCGGCATCTGGCCGCTGCGCGCGCCGAGCTCGAGCACCGACACCACCGAGCGGTGGCCGCTGACGCCGTTGCCGCCCTGCGCCACACCCGCGCCGTCGAGCACGAGCTGCCCGTCGGTCACGGTGGAGGTGGTGGTCGAGTTCGGCCGGGCGACGCCGTGGACCGGCACCCGCAGCGCGGGGTTGTTGCCGGACTTGATGGTGACGCGACCCGAGGCCGCGGTGACGAACTGGCGGGGCACGCCGAGCTGCTCGGCGGCCATGGTCGGGTCGATCACCCGGGCCAGGCGGCGCGGGTAGACGGTCATCGTCAGCGTCACCGAGCGCTGCGAGCGCGCCGGCACGGTGAGGCTGCTGGCCGAGAGCGAGTAGCCCACGCCCGGCTGGGACGTGGCCGCCTGGTAGCCGAGCTGGTAGGTGACGGCGCGGCTCGCGTCGTTGCGGACCGTGATCGTCTTCTGGCGCGTGACCTTCTCGGTGGTGATCGGCGCGTTGACGATGCCGAAGGTCGCCGAGACGGGGTTGTTGGTGCCGTTCGTCCACGCCAGCGTGGAGGTGCCCGCGGCGTAGCGCGCGTCGATGCGGCCGGCGCCGACCCGGGCGGGGCCGTAGCGGTCGCCCGAGCGGCTGGCGCCCTCGAACAGGTCGTTGGTCGCCGTGTTCATCACGGCGGCCTTCACCTCGAGCGGGGAGTACGACGGGTGCTGCGCCAGCACGAGCGCGGCGACACCGGCGGTGACCGGGGCGGCCATCGAGGTGCCGGACAACGTCGCGATGCCGTTGCCGCTGCCCACCGCCGCCGAGCTGATGGTGTCGCCGGGGGCGGCGACGTCGGGCTTGACGCCGCTGTAGGTGCCGTGGCCGCCGCGCGAGGTGAACCCGGAGACGGTGTCGACGATGCCCTCGTCGTACGTCGCGAGGCTCTGCGCCAGCGTGCCGTCGAACTGCACCGCGAGCGTGCCGGCCTCGGCGGCCGGGCGGAGCCGGTCGGTGTCGTTGCCGGTCAGCTGGATGACGGGGATCTGGGCGTCACCGAGGATGCCCGCGCCGAAGACGTCGAGCTCGCTGGTGAAGATGGCGCCGATCGCGCCCGCCTCGCGGGCGTTGGCCGAGCGGGCGCCGGAGCCGCAGCGGCGGGTGGCGTCGCTGTCGTCCCACTCCAGCCACGCGACCTTGCCGGCCACGCGGGCGGCGTCGGTCGCGCTGAACGGCTCGCAGCCGTCGGCGTTGGCGCCGGGCACGGTCGCGACCGTGCCGGCGACGGGCGGGCGGGTGGCGAAGGGGTACGCGGTGGAGAACTGGCCGGCCGCCGTGCCCGCGACGTCGCTCGGCGCCGTCACGCGGATGGCGTCGCGGCGCTGCATGGCGTCCACCGTGCTGGCGACGGCCAGCGAGCTGGTCGCGCTGCCCGGGGAGCCGCCGGCGTCGGTGATGTCGCCCTCGTTGCCGTTGGAGGCGACGGTGAGCACGCCGTGCCGGGTGAGGGCGTCGATGACCTCGTTCTGCGGGTCGTCGGAGGGCACGTAGGCCGAGCCCAGCGACATGTTGACCACGTCGAGGCGGTCGGAGAAGTCGCCGTCGCCGTTCGGGTCGAGCGAGTAGTCGAGGGCCGCGATGACCTGGTCGGTGCTGCCCTCGCAGCCGAAGACGCGCAGGGCGTGGATCTCGGCCTGCGGCGCCATGCCGGGGCCGATCTTCAGGCCGCGCAGGGTGTTGGGGCCGACGGAGGCGTAGTTGCCCGCGAAGGTCGAGCCGTCGGGCATCACGCCGTACCCGGCCGCGCTGCCGGCCACGTGGGAGCCGTGGCCCTCGCAGTCGAGCGGGTTGGGGTCGGGGGAGGGCACCGGGTTGTAGGACGCGGCGGTGTCGTCGGCGTTGTAGTCGTCGCCGACGAAGTCGTAGCCGCCCACGACCTTGGCGCGACCGGCGGCCGGCAGGGCCTGGAGCCAGCCGTCCTCCGTCGAGCTGGCCTGGGCCGCCTCGAACGCCTCGACCGTGCCGGGGCCGCCGAAGGTGGCGTGGGTGTAGTCGACGCCGGTGTCGATGACGCCGATGCTGACGCCGTCGCCGGTGTTGCCGTTGTAGGACCACACCTGGTTGGCGCGCACGAGGCTCGCGGCGCTGGAGTTGTCGAGGGTGCGCTCGGTGATGCGCGAGACCTTGACGACGCCCGGCTGGGTGGCCAGCGCGCGGATCGCGGTCGTGTTGGCGCTGATCGCGACACCGGGGACGGCGTTGGCGACGGTGTAGAGCTCGGCCGCGCCGGAGTCCTTCGCGCGGGCCGCGGCGACGATGCGGTCGGCGGTGCCCTGCACCTGGGCGCGGCGGTCGGTCGCCCGGCGCTTGGCGGTCGACGCGGAGCCCTGGGCGGCGGCGTCGGCGGCACCGGCGCCGCTGAGCTGGACGAAGACGCTCTGACGGGCCTCGGTGTCGAGGTCGACACCGGGGGCGATGGGGGCCCGGGCGACGGACGGCGGGGTCGTCTGGGGGATCGGCAGGGGCTCGGCGCCCGGGTCGCCCGGGGCGGCGGAGCTGGGCGCGACGGAGAGCATCGTCGCGCCGAGGGTGAGTGCGGCGACGCCGGCCCACCGTCGAGGAGTAGTGAACACCCGAGATCTCGCTTTCGATTGTCGCCGGGCGGCCGCGTTCCCGAATTCGCGCGGCCGGAAGAACTCCGGCGTCCGCGCACTGTATGCCGAAGCACCGACGGCGCCCAGCGCCCCGACCAGGATTTCTCCGAACCGTGATCGGACGGTGCCCGGGGGCCTCCCGATCGTCGGCGGCGGGTGCTCAGATGGGCGCATGACTCCGACGACGCTCACGGGCGAGCAGGTCCTCGCCGCCGACCTCGCCGACTGGCGGTTCCTGCTGGGTCGCCTCCACGCCCGCTTCACCTTCGACGACTACGGGGTGGGTCTCGCCCTGGTCGCGGCCGTCGGCGCCCACGCCGCCGAGGTCGACCACCACCCCGACCTCGACCTGCGGTACGGCGCGCTGCGGGTCGTCACGAGCAGCCACGACGCCGACGGCGTCACCGAGCGCGACGTCGCGCTGGCCCGCCGCGTCAGCGAGCTGGCCGCCGAGCTCGGGGCGCGCCCGGAGCCGACGACGGTGCAGCAGCTGGAGATCGCCCTCGACACCCCCGACCTCTCCCGCGTCAAGCCGTTCTGGCGGGCGGTGCTGGGGCTCGCCGACCGTCCGGGGTCGCCCGACGAGGTGCGCGACGAGGTCGACGTGCTGCCGGCCCTGTGGTTCCAGGAGTGCGCCCCGCCCGCGCCGGGGGAGGCCGAGGGGCGGATGCGGTTCCACCTCGACATCACGGTGCCGCACGACGTCGCCGAGCAGCGGGTGGCGGCCGCGCTCGCCGCCGGGGGCACCCTCGTCAGCGACGCCGCGGCCCGGGCCTTCTGGGTGCTCGCCGACGCGGAGGGCAACAAGGCGTGCGTGTGCACGTGGCAGGACCGCTGAGCCCCCGCCGACGGGCTCGGTGCTCCGGCGGCGTGTCGACATGTGGGACCGACGTACCAACATGTGGAACGCGTGGCAGAGTGGGTTGACGTCGTCGGTCCCCGGCGGCGACCGTAGGGCGCATGCGCACTGTCCTTCTCGTACGCACGCGACGCGTGAGCTGAGGCCCCGAGCCCCACGTTCCCGCGTCATCCCCTCGTTGCCGTCAGGCCGAGGGGTTTTTTGTTGGCCTGGCACCGGTGCCGGAGACTTGGACGGTCGCCGGTCCGGGCCGGCGAGCAGGACCCGCACGACAGCACACCAGTGCTCCCGCGACGACGCGGGGGCTGACGAGGAAGTTCGAGGCTGATGACTGAGCACCCCGAGGCGACCGGCCCGTCCGTGACCGGGGCCCAGAGCCTGGTGAAGTCGCTGGAGAACGCCGGGGTCGACACGATCTTCGGCATCCCGGGCGGCGCGATCCTGCCGGCCTACGACCCGCTGATGGACTCCACCCGCATCCGCCACATCCTCGTGCGCCACGAGCAGGCGGGCGGCCACGCCGCGCAGGGGTACGCCGCGGCGACCGGCCGGGTGGGCGTCTGCATGGCGACCTCCGGGCCGGGCGCGACGAACCTCGTCACGCCGCTGGCCGACGCGCACATGGACTCGGTGCCCATGGTGGCCGTCACCGGCCAGGTCGGCGCCGCGATGATCGGCACGGACGCCTTCCAGGAGGCGGACATCCGCGGCATCACGATGCCGGTGACGAAGCACAACTTCCTCGTCACCGACCCCGCGGAGATCCCGGTCAAGATCGCGGAGGCCTTCCACATCGCCTCGACCGGTCGACCCGGCCCCGTGCTGGTCGACATCGCGAAGTCGGCGCTGCAGGCCACCACGACCTTCGACTGGCCGAGCGGCATCAACCTGCCGGGCTACCGCCCCGTCACGCGGCCGCACACGAAGCAGATCCGCGAGGCCGTCAAGCTGATCCTCGAGGCGCGCCGCCCGGTGCTCTACGTCGGTGGCGGCGTCATCCGCTCCGGCGCGTCGCGCGAGCTGCTGCGCCTGGCCGAGTTCACCGGCATGCCGGTCGTCACGACCCTCATGGCACTGGGCGCGTTCCCCGACAGCCACCCGCAGCACCTGGGCATGCCCGGCATGCACGGCACGGTCGCGGCCGTCGCCGGCCTGCAGAAGAGCGACCTCATCATCAGCCTGGGCGCCCGCTTCGACGACCGCGTGACCGGCAACCTCGACTCGTTCGCCCCGAACGCCCTGGTCGTGCACGCCGACATCGACCCGGCCGAGATCGGCAAGAACCGCCACGCCGACGTGCCGATCGTGGGCGACGCGCGCGAGGTCATCAGCGAGCTGACGTCGCTGCTCGTCGCCCAGGCCGACGCCGGCCACACGGGTGACTACGAGGGCTGGGTCGACTTCCTCGCGGGCGTCAAGAAGCGCTACCCGCTGGGGTACGACGCGCCCGCCGACGGCTCGCTCGCCCCGCAGCACGTGATCGAGCGGCTCAGCGCCATCGCGGGCCCGGAGGCGATCTACTGCTCCGGCGTCGGGCAGCACCAGATGTGGGCCGCCCACTTCGTGAAGTACGAGAACCCCCGCACGTGGATCAACTCCGGCGGCCTCGGCACGATGGGCTTCTCCGTGCCCTCCGCGATGGGCGCGAAGGTGGGTCGTCCCGACACCACGGTGTGGTCCATCGACGGCGACGGCTGCTTCCAGATGACCAACCAGGAGCTGGCGACCTGCGCCATCGAGGGCATCCCGATCAAGGTGGCCCTCATCAACAACGAGTCGCTCGGCATGGTGCGGCAGTGGCAGACGCTGTTCTACAACGAGCGCTACTCCAACACCGACCTGCACTCCAAGCGCATCCCCGACTTCGTGAAGCTGGCGGAGGCGTACGGCTGCGTCGGCCTGTCCTGCGAGACCCCGGGCGACGTCGACTCGGTCATCGAGAAGGCCATGTCGATCGACGACGTGCCCGTCGTGGTCGACTTCCGGGTGCACCGCGACGCGATGGTGTGGCCGATGGTCGCCGCCGGCACGAGCAACGACGAGATCAAGTACGCGCGCGACCTCGCGCCCACCTTCGACGAGGACGAACTGGTATGAGCACGAGCACCAAGCACACCCTGTCCGTCCTGGTCGAGGACAAGCCCGGCGTGCTGGCCCGCATCGCGGGCCTGTTCAGCCGCCGCGGCTTCAACATCGACAGCCTCGCGGTGGGCCCCACCGAGCACCCCGACGTGTCCCGCATGACGATCGTCGTGGACGTGGAGTCCTCGCCGATGGAGCAGGTCGTCAAGCAGCTCAACAAGCTGGTCGAGGTCATCAAGATCGTCGAGCTCGACCCGACCGCCTCGGTCGCCCGCGAGCTCGTCATGGTCAAGGTGCGCGCCGACTCCGAGACGCGTGGTCAGGTGCTCGACACCGTCCAGCTCTTCCGCGCCAAGGTCATCGACGTCGCCCCCGACGCCGTGACCATCCAGATCACCGGCAACGCCGGCAAGATCGCGGACTTCCTGCGCGTGCTCGAGCCCTTCGGCATCCGCGAGCTCGTGCAGTCGGGCATGGTCGCGATCGGTCGCGGGTCGCGCTCCATCACGGAGCGCACGGTGCGACCGGTGCCGGTCCCCGTGCCCACCGCGCCGCCCGCCCCGGCTGCGCCCGCGACGCCCGCCGCCGTGGGCTGAGCACCGCCCCACCTGCCGCACCACCCGCCGTACCCCGAGAAGACAACGACGAAGGAGAAGCCCGACGTGGCTGAGATGTACTACGACGACGACGCCGACCTGTCCCTGATCCAGGGCAAGAACGTGGCCGTCATCGGTTACGGCAGCCAGGGCCACGCCCACGCGCTGAACCTGCGCGACTCGGGTGTCGACGTCCGCGTCGGCCTGCCCGAGGGCTCGAAGAGCCGGGCGAAGGCGGAGGAGGAGGGCCTGCGCGTCCTCACCCCGGCCGAGGCCGTGGAGGAGGCCGACGTCATCGTCGTCCTCGCCCCCGACCAGGTGCAGCGCCACCTCTACACGGAGTCGATCGAGCCGCACATCGCGGAGGGCGACACCCTCGTCTTCGGCCACGGCTTCAACATCCGCTTCGGCTACATCACCCCGCCGGCCGGCGTGGACGTGGTCCTCGTGGCCCCCAAGGCCCCGGGTCACACGGTGCGCCGCGAGTACGTCGCGGGGCGCGGCATCCCGGACATCATCGCGGTCGAGCAGGACGCCAGCGGCACCGCGTGGGACCTCGCGAAGTCCTACGCCAAGGCCATCGGCGGCACTCGCGCCGGCGTCATCAAGACGACCTTCACCGAGGAGACCGAGACCGACCTGTTCGGTGAGCAGGCCGTGCTCTGCGGCGGCGTCTCGCACCTCGTGCAGGCCGGCTTCGAGACCCTCACCGAGGCGGGCTACCAGCCGGAGATCGCCTACTTCGAGGTGCTCCACGAGCTCAAGCTCATCGTCGACCTCATGTTCGAGGGCGGCATCGCCAAGCAGCGCTGGAGCGTCTCCGACACGGCCGAGTACGGCGACTACGTGTCGGGCCCGCGCGTCGTCGACGCCGGCGTGAAGGAGCGGATGCAGGCCGTGCTCGCCGACATCCAGGACGGCACGTTCGCGAAGCGCTTCATCGACGACCAGGACAAGGGCGGCGAGGAGTTCACCGAGCTCCGCGCGAAGGAGGCCGGCCACCCGATCGAGGCGACCGGCAAGGAGCTGCGCTCGCACTTCTCGTGGCAGCAGACCGACGCCGACTACACCGAGGGCTCCGCCGCGCGCTGACCCCGGGCCGGCTGCAGCAGAGCCGCCGCACGCACGGACGCCTCCGTTCCCCGCACGGGGAGCGGAGGCGTCCGTCGTCAGCGGCCGGCCGCGCTCACTTCACCTCGGAGCGGCGCAGCGTCCAGAGCCCGACGAGGAGCGGCAGGACGAGCCACGGCAGCGACGAGACCCCGATCTGGGCCCACGCCTCGCCACCGGGCCAGCCGTCGAAGAGGCTGGTCTGCGCGTAGTTGAAGTCGAGCCAGGGCTGCAGGTCGGCCCACCAGTCCTGGAACGTCGCCAGCGTCATCAATAGCGTCGGCACGACGAACGAGTAGACGAAGTACCCCACGATCGCCGCCGGCGAGCTGCGCAGCAGCACGCCGAGCATGAACCCGACCGCCATGCCCAGCAGGTTGGCGACGACGATGCCGACGAGCGAGCTGACCGACGAGTCCCAGACGGCGTCGGTGCCGGCCAGTGCCGAGCCGACCACCGTGCCGAGGGCCCCGACGCCCATCGCCACCAGCATCGAGACCACGCCGACGACCGCGGCGACGGCCGCCTTGGCGGCGATCACCCGGCCCCGCGACGGCACCATGGTGAAGGTGCCCAGCCCGCTGCGCTGGCTCCACTCGCTCGTCACCGAGAGGATCGCGAGCACGGGCAGCACGATCGCCATCGGGATGCCGATCGCGCTCGCGAACGTCTCGAAGGTGAGCGCCTCGTCGGGGGCGAAGAGCACCACGGCGGCGCTCGCCACGACGGCCAGCACGACGATGCTGGCGCACAGCCACAGGCCGGCCCGGGTGTCGAACGTCTTGCGGGCCTCGACGCCGACCAGCCGCGCGAACGACGGGCGCCGCAGGTCGGGGCGGGGGGTGCGGACCGTCGTACCCGCGACGGGGGTGCTGCCGGGGGCGGCCGTGCCGGCCGGGGGCGTGACGAGCGCGCTCATGCCGCCACCCCTGCCGTGCGCAGCGGGGCGGGGGTCTCGCGCTGGGTGTCGGCGGTCAGCTCGAGGAACATCTCCTCGAGGCCGGCGCCGTCGGCCGCCCGCAGGCCCGCGAGGGGTACGCCGGCCGCGTGCGCCACCCGGCCCACCTCCCGCGGCTGGGCCTCGACGGAGAGGGCGCCGTCGTGCGTGCGGGTGACGACGATCCCGGCGGCGCCGAGGGCGCGCACCAGGGCGGCGCCGTCCGTCGGCTCCGCGGGCGCGACGACCGTGCCGGCCGACGCCAGCAGCTCGGCCTTCGTGCCCTGCGCGACGATGCGGCCGCGGCCGATGACGACGAGGTCGTCGGCGACGACCTCGATCTCGCCGAGCAGGTGGGAGGAGAGCAGCACCGTCCCCCCGCGCTGCGCGAACCCGCGCAGCAGGTCGCGCATCCAGCGGATGCCGGCCGGGTCGAGCCCGTTGGCCGGCTCGTCGAGCACCAGCACCTCGGGGTCCCCGACGAGGGCGACCGCGATGCCGAGGCGCTGGCGCATGCCGAGGGAGTAGTTGCGCACCCGGCGCTCCGCCTCGGTCGAGGTGAGGGAGACGAGCTCGAGCATCTCGTCGACCCGGGTGCGGGGCAGGCCCGCGGTCTGGGCGGCGATCGCCAGGATCTCGCGGCCCGTGCGGCCCGCGTGCTGGGCGGAGGCGTCGAGGAGCACGCCGACCTCGCGCGGCGGGTTCGGCAGGTCGGTGAACCGCGCGCCGCAGACGGTCGCGCTGCCGGCCGACGGCGGCGTGAGGCCGACCATCATCCGCATGGTCGTGGACTTCCCGGCGCCGTTGGGCCCCAGGAAGCCGGTGACCCGCCCGGGGCGGGCCGTGAAGGTCACGTCGTCGACGGCGCGGTGGGCGCCGTACGTCTTGGTCAGTCCGGTCACTTCGATCATGGTCCGAGCCTCGCGGCGCCGCGGCGCCGGGGACATCGGGGGAAGTCCTGGCCCGACCCCGGGAATGGGCCGGGGGGCCTCGGGGTTGGGGGTGCGTGCGCATCGAGATCTGGTCCGACGTCGTCTGTCCCTGGTGCTTCGTCGGCAAGCGCCGGCTGGAGAAGGCCCTCGCGGGCTTCGAGCACGCCGACGAGGTCGAGGTGGTCTACCGCTCGTTCGAGCTCGACCCCTCCGCCCCGCAGCACGGCCACGAGCTGACGACCGGGGTGCTCGCCCGCAAGTACGGGCGCAGCGAGGCCGAGATGCGCCAGATGCAGGAGCAGCTCGTCGAGGTCGCGGCCCAGGAGGGTCTCGCGATGCGGCTCCTCGAGAACGTGCACACCCGCACCGTCGACGCCCACCGGCTCCTCCACCTGGCTCTCGAGACGGGCGGGCCCGCGCAGCAGCGCGAGCTCAAGGAGGCGCTGCTCGCGGCGTACTTCCTGCGGGCCGAGGACGTCGGCGACCACGACGTGCTGCGCGCCGCCGCCGCGGGTGCGGGGCTCGACGCCGCGCGCGTCGACGAGGTGCTGGCCGGCGACGCGTACGCCGAGGCCGTCGCCGCCGACGTGGCCCAGGCCCGGGCGTACGGGGCGACCGGGGTGCCCTTCTTCGTCGTCGACGCCCGGTACGGCGTCTCGGGCGCCCAGCCCACCGAGGTGTTCGACCAGCTGCTGCGCCAGGCGTGGGCGGAGTCGCGCCCGACGCTGGTGCCGGTGGGCGGCGACGCCGAGGCCTGCGGGCCCGACGGGTGCGCCGTCCCCGGCGCATGATCCCCCTCCCCGCGGCCTGACGCCACCGCGTCGACCGCGTCCTGTGGACGGCCCGGTGGCTGTCCACAGGACGGGTCGCGCGCACTTCCGCCGACCCCCTCGCTCGGTGAACCTGGTGGTGGCCGGACGGGGGTCCGGCGCCGGCGGGAGCCGGGAGGCGAAGGGGGAACCATGAGCGCGGGAGACAGCGGCCCCACGGGGGCGGACGAGGCCCGGGCGGCGATCGCCGCCGTGCTGGCCGACGCGGACGCACAGGTGCGCCGCGCGGAGTCGTACGTCGCGGCGGTCGAGGGCCTGCGGGTGCGCGGGCGCGACCGCAGCGGAGCGGTGGTGGAGCTCGACCACGGGGGCGGTCTGGTGGACGTCGTCGTGGAGGAGCGGGTGGCCCGCGCGGGCGCGGAGCCGGTACGACGCGCCGTGCTCGCCGCCGTGGGGGACGCGCGGCGGCGGCTGCCCGAGCGGCTGACCGCGCTCGCGGCCCAGGCGTTCGGCCCGGAGGCCGCCACGACGGCCCACGTGCGCGAGCACGCCGAGCGGCAGTTCGGCGCCGGGGGTCGGGCGACGCGGTCCGCGGCCGGTGCGGCGGACGGGGTGCTCCGGTGAGCGGGGTCGTCGCGGTCGACCCCGGGGCGCTGCACCACCACGCGAACCGGCTGGCCGCGCTGGCGGCGGAGCCCCGCGCGGCGGGTGGGGCGGCCCGTGCGGTCGCTGCCCCGGGGAACGCCTTCGGTCTCCTCTGCGGGTTCATCGGTCAGCGGCTCGAGCCGTTCGGGCTCATGGGAGCCGTCGCGTGCGAGGCGGTCGGCGGGGCCCTCGAGGCCACCGCGGAGGGGCTGCGGCTCTTCGGGGACGACGTGGTCACCACCGACGCGACCGTCGGTGCGGCCGCGGACCGTGTCGTCGACGGGGTCGAGGCGGTCGTGCCGGTGCTGTGGGAGACCGTCGTCGGCGTCGTGACCGACGCCGGGGCCGGCCGGGGCGGGGAGCTCGCCCGCTGGGCGGAGCGGCTCGGCGCCACGCCCGTCGGGGGAGCGGTCCGGTGAGCGCCGACCCCGCCGACTACCTGGAGGCGGAGGGCGACAGCCGCACGTGGCACACGGGCGCCGGGGTGGTCGACAGCCTCATGACGTCCGCCGCCTCGGTGGGGCGGGACGACTGGCTGCAGGCGGGGCTCGCGGGCCTCTGCGCCGTGGACGAGACCGCCAACCTGCTGTCCGACCCCTTCGGTCGCCTCCTGCGGGCCGGCATCGGGTGGGTCATGGAGCACTTCCAGCCGCTGCACGAGCTGCTCGACGCGGTGACCGGCAACCCCGACGAGGTGCTCGCCTTCGCCGGCACGTGGACCAACGTGGGCGAGGGGCTCCTCGCAGTGGCGGACCAGCACCGCGCGGCGGTGGCCGAGGTCGCCGAGGGGTGGACGGGGCGGGCGGCGGGGGCCTACACCGTGGCGGCGGCCGGGCAGAGCACGGCGGCCGAGGCCTGCGCCGAGGCGGCGCTCGGCATGGCCGGCGCCACGCGGCTCGCGTCCTCCCTCGTCACGGGCGTGCGGGCGGCGGTGCGCGCCGCGATCGCGGACCTCGTGGCCTGGCTCGCCCCGCGCTTCCCCGTCCTGGCCTCCGGCGTCGGCACGGGCCCGATCCTGCTGCGGCTGGCCCAGCGCGTGCGCGGCGAGGCGCAGCGGCTCGCCGAGGTGCTGCAGCGGGTCGTGAGGTCGGTCGAGACCCTGTGCGAGCGCCTGGACGCCTGCACCCGAGACCTCGGGAGCGTGGTGTCCCACCTCGGGACCGCCGCGCGCGTCGTGGTCGCCCCGAGCGGCTTCCTCGAGAAGGCTGCGTCCGGCGCGGTGCGGCACACGGCGACGTACGACGACGTGTGAGCCCGCCCGCCCACCGGGGCCCGTGCGGTCAGCGGCGGGCCAGGCCGTCGAGGCGCAGCTCGGTGCTCTCGTCGCGGTGCGCCCCGTCGGTCCCGACGTGCCGGGCGCTGATGGTCGGGCCCTCCTGGACGACGTGGACCAGGGCCATGCCGTGTCCACGTCCGAGCCCGTGCTCCTCCTTCAGCCAGGCCAGGATCTCGCCGGCCTTCGTCGAGGCGTCGTACCCACGGGCGTGGGCGGCGTCCACCAGCTGCTGCGGGGTGAGACCGGTCTTCTTCTCGGCGCCGTCGAGGTAGGCCTGGAAGGACATGCGCTGCTCCTGAGGTGGGTCGGGCGGTACGGCGGTCGGGGGGGCCGACCCGCGGGCGACCGCGAACTCATCGCTGGCCCGGGCAGCGGGGCCGCGCAGTCCGCCCCGGGCGGTCCACCCCTGCGCCGGTGGACGTGCCGCGCGGAGCCCCCAGGGTGCACCCTGGGACCGTGACCACCCTCGTCGACCTCGGCCCCGTCGCCCAGCTGCGCGCCGGGCGTCTCCCGCGCCGCCTCGCCCAGATGACGGTCGGGCTGATCTTCTACGGGATCTCGCTCGGCATGCTCGTGGCGGGCACCCTCGGCACCGCCCCGTGGGACGTCCTGCACACGGGCATCGCGACGCACGTGCCGCTCACCCTCGGGCAGGTGCTCATGCTCGCCAGCATCGTGGTGCTGATGGCCTTCTGGCCGCTGCGGGAGGTGCCCGGCGTCGCGACGCTGGCCAACCCCGTCGTCCTCGGCCTGAGCGCCGACGCGACGATCTGGCTGCTGCTCGACGTCGTCGACGTGCACGACGTCGTCGGGGACGGCGCACTCGGCTGGACGGTCCGGGTCGGGCTGATGGTCGGCGGCGTCGTGCTGTGCGGGTTCGCGACCGCCCTCTACATCGGGGCCCAGCTCGGCCGCGGTCCCCGCGACGGCCTCATGACCGGGTTGTCGCGCCGCACGGGCTGGTCGCTGCGCGCGGTCCGGACCGGCATCGAGGTGACCGTCGTGCTCGCCGGCCTGGCCCTCGGGGGTGCGGCCGGCGTCGGCACCCTGGTCTACGCCCTCGCCATCGGGCCGCTGACGCAGGCGATGCTGCCGCGGTGGACGGTCCGACTGCCCGGCGCGGCCGTGGCCCCGCCGGTCGTCGAGGCGGGCGTCGAGGCGGGCGTCGAGGCGGGCGTCAGCGCCGGGTCGCGATGACCGCGGAGGCGTCGGAGGCGACCATGACCTCCACCGCCGTGAAGCGCTCGTCGCTCAACCACTGCTCCCGCAGGGTGTCGACGCGGCCGTAGGTGATCGGCGGCCACTGCTCGCAGGGCACGAAGTCGTCGAGCACGACGACGCCGCCCGGCTCGACCAGGTCGGCGATCTCGTCGACCGCGACCGAGGTGGGGTCCCCGGAGTCCAGGAACAGCAGGGAGAAGGGACCCTTGTCGCCGAGGGTCGACCAGTCGGCGGCGAGCACCTCCACCTGCGGGTCGTCGACGAAGATCTCCGCCGCGGCCCCGGCCAGGCGCTCGTCGAGCTCGGCGGTCAGGATGTGCGCGTCACCGCGCAGCCCGCTGCGCAGCCACGCCGTACCCACGCCGCACCCGGTGCCGAACTCCGCCATGACGCCCCCGCGGGTGGCGGCGAGCGCTGCGAGGAGCCGCCCGGTCTCGTTGCGGCAGAAGGACACGTAGCCGGCGCGGCGGGAGACGTCGAACGCGCGGGAGACGATCTCGGGCAGCTCGGGGGGCGCGCTCACGTCCCCGAGTGTGCCATCCGCGGACAGGTGTCTCGGATGGTGAGCCAGTTCACGAGACCTGCTGCGCGGTGCGGCGGGCGGGGGTAGCGTCCTCGTCACCATGCGGAGCGTGATCGTACTTATCGAGTGCCGCGGCGAGGCCCACTGAAGGTGAGGCCACCTCGCCGCGGTGTTCGGCGTCGGTACGTCGCCTGGCCCCACCGGATCCCCGCATCCGCCCCTCGCTCCCACCCCTGAGCGCCGGACCGGTGCGGGTACGACGCCCCGTGGCGGCCCGCAGGTGACTCCTGCGTGATCCGCAGCCCCGCCTGGTCCACTCCTGGTCATCCCCAGGGTCGACGGTCCCGTCACGGGGCGTCGCGCCGGCACGACCGGCCCACCGCACACCCCGTCACGCCACCCGTCACACCCCCTGTCACCCCCTGACACGACACCCCAGGAGCCCGCTATGTACGACATGTATCCCGAGTGGGGACCCGCCAGCCACGACCCCCGCAACCCCCACAGCCACGAGGCCGTCCAGGTCGCGCTCGACTCCCGAGACACCCGCGGCGAGCGCCCCGACGACAACTAGGCTCGCCGGTCATGACCGACTCCTCCACGACCAGCCCGACCTCGGGCTCGCTGCGGCTCGCCGTCATCCCCGGCGACGGCATCGGGCAGGAGGTGACGGCCGAGGCGCTCAAGGTGCTGGAGGTCGCCGCGCCCGCGGGGGTGGAGTTCGAGCCCACCCGGTACGACCTGGGCGCGGAGCGCTACCTCGCGACCGGCGAGGTGCTCCCGGACTCGGTGCTGGAGGAGGTCCGCTCCCACGACGCGATCCTGCTCGGCGCGGTCGGCGGCAAGCCCGGCGACCCGAACCTGCCGCCCGGCATCCTGGAGCGCGGCCTCCTGCTGCGGCTGCGCTTCGAGCTCGACCACTACGTGAACCTGCGCCCGTCCCGGATCTTCCCCGGCGTCACCTCGCCGCTGGCGGACCCGGGCGAGGTCGACTTCGTCGTCGTGCGCGAGGGCACCGAGGGCCCCTACACGGGCAACGGCGGTGCGCTGCGCGTCGGCACGCCGGCCGAGCTGGCCACCGAGGTCTCGATCACCACGGCCTTCGGCGTGGAGCGCGTCGTCCGCGACGCGTTCGCCCGCGCCCAGCGCCGGCCCCGCAAGAAGCTGACGCTCATCCACAAGACCAACGTCCTCACGTACGGCGGGGCCGTGTGGAGCCGGCTGGTGAAGGAGGTCGGTGCGGAGTTCCCCGAGGTCACCGTCGACTACCTGCACATCGACGCCGCCACCATCTTCATGACGACCGACCCGTCCCGCTTCGACGTGATCGTCACCGACAACCTCTTCGGCGACATCATCACGGACCTCGCCGCCGCCATCACCGGAGGCATCGGCCTGGCCGCGTCCGGCAACGTGAACCCGGACCGCACCACGCCGTCCATGTTCGAGCCCGTGCACGGCTCCGCGCCCGACATCGCGGGCCAGCAGAAGGCCGACCCCACCGCCGCGATCCTCTCCGCCGCCCTGCTGCTCGACCACCTCGGGCACGCGGACGCCGCCCGGAGGATCGAGGACGCGGTCATCGCCGACCTCGCCGCCCGCGCGGGCGGCGAGCCGCGCCGTACCCCCGAGGTCGGCGACGCCATCGCTGCCCGGGTAGCCGGGTGAGCCCCGCTCCCTGACCACCTCGTCACGACGCCGGGCACGCCACGTGCCCGGCGTCGTCGCATTTCCGGCCGAGCAGCAGACCCCGCCACCCGTCCACCCCCACCCCGACAGGTCGACTAACGTGCCCCCCATGCAGATCAGCACCACCCCGAACCCGAGCCCCGTCGACGACGCGCGGCTCGCCGAGATCCTGGCCGCGCCGGGTTTCGGCACCCACTTCACCGACCACATGCTGACGGTCGAGTGGACGCCGGAGGCGGGGTGGCACGACGCGCGCGTGACGCCGTACGGGCCGCTGGTGCTCGACCCGGCGACCGCGGTCCTGCACTACGCGCAGGAGATCTTCGAGGGCATGAAGGCCTACCGCCACGCGGACGGCTCGGTGTGGACGTTCCGGCCCGAGGCCAACGCGGAGCGCATGGAGCGCTCGTCGCGCCGCCTGGCGCTGCCCGTGCTCCCGCCCGCGGACTTCGTCGCGACGGTCGACGAGCTCGTGCGCACCGACGCCCGCTGGGTGCCGGACGGCGAGGGGGAGAAGAGCCTCTACCTGCGCCCCTTCATGTTCGCCTCGGAGACGTTCCTCGGGGTGCGGCCCGCGCAGCACGTGACCTACATGGTCATCGCCTCGCCCGCCGGCGCCTACTTCAAGGGCGGCGTGCGCCCCGTGAGCCTGTGGCTGACGGAGGAGTACACCCGCGCCGGGCGCGGCGGCATGGGCGCGGCCAAGACCGGCGGCAACTACGCCAGCTCGCTCGTCGCCCAGCAGGAGGCCTCCGCCCACGGCTGCGACCAGGTCGTGTTCCTCGACGCCCAGGAGGGGCGCTACGTCGAGGAGCTCGGCGGCATGAACATGTACTTCGTGCACGCGGACGGCCGCATCTCGACGCCGGAGACCGGCACGATCCTCGAGGGCATCACGCGCTCCTCGATCATCGAGCTGGCCGGCAAGCTCGGCCACGAGGTGCACGAGCGGAAGTTCACCATCGACGAGTGGCGCGACGGCGTGGCCGGCGGGGACATCGTCGAGGTCTTCGCCTGCGGCACCGCCGCCGTCGTCACCCCCGTCGGCGCCCTCAAGTGGGCCGGCGGCGAGGTGCCCTCGCCGACCGGCGACGACGAGGGCGGCCCGGTCACCACGACGATCCGGCAGGCCCTGGTCGACATCCAGTACGGCCGCGCCGACGACACGTTCGGCTGGATGCACCGGGTGCTCTGAGCCCACCCCGCCCGGCCACCGGGCCCGGCCCGGTCACTTGCGGTTGTAGAGCCGCATCGTGACCGGGCCGAACACGGCGACGAAGCCCGCGCTGACCGCGGCGACCGCGACCAGCTCGCCGGCGTCGGGGGTGCCCGCGCACAGGGAGCGCACGCAGTCGACGACCAGCGTGATGGGGTTGACCTCGACGAACGCCTCCAGCCAGCCCGGCATCGTGGCCGGGTCGACGTACGTGCTCGACAGGAACGTCAGCGGCATCAGCACCATCATGCTGACGCCCATCACCGACTTCTCCGAGCGCAGCAGCAGGCCGAACATCGTCCACACCCACGAGAACGCGAAGCAGAACACGAGCAGCACGGCGACGCCCGCCGCGACACCGGCGAGCCCGCCGGCGGGCCGGAAGCCGAGCACCAGGCCCATCGTCACGATGACGACGGCGGCGATGAGGTAGCGCAGCAGGTCCCCGAGCAGGTAGCCGACCATCGGCGCCGGCCGCCAGATCGGCAGCGTGCGGAACCGGTCGAAGACGCCTTTCTCGATGTCGGTGTTGATCGAGACGCCGGTGTACATCGTGATCATCGCGATGCTGGACACGAGGATGCCGGGCAGGAAGAACTGCAGGTACGCCGTCGTGGAGCCCGCCAGGGCACCCCCGAAGAGGTACGTGAACATCAGCGTCATCATGATCGGGAACAGCGTGACGTCGAACAGCTGCTCCGGCACGTGCTTGATCTTGAGCACCGCGCGCCACCCGAAGGTGACCGACGCCGACCACGCCGTGGGTCGCGCCGGCGGCGGGTCCGCCAGCAGTATCCGCGCGATGTCGGCGGTGGCGGGTGCGTCGCCGGCCGGGGGCCCGGCGGGGGCGGCGGGGGACGTCGCGTCGACGGTGCTCATGCCGCACTCTCCTCGGTGGTGGCGGGGCGGTCGGTGAGGGCGAGGAAGACCTCGTCGAGGCTCGGCTGGCCGAGCGAGAAGGTGTCGACGACGATGCCGGCGTCCGCGAGCGCGCGCAGCGCCGCGGCGGACCGGTCGGCGGCGACCGCGGTGGCCGTGCCCGTGGCACCGTCCGCACTGCCCGGCTCGCCCGGCTCGCCCGGCTCGCCCGGCTCGATCCGCACCGACAGCGCGACGGGGTCGTTCTCCCGGTGCGGGTCGGAGCCGAGGACCGGGGCCAGGAGCGCCGCGGCCTCCTCCCGCCGGGCGGCGTCGCGGAGCCGGACGTGCACCGAGCCCAGGCCGACGGACGCCTTGAGGTCCCCCTTCGTGCCCTCGGCGACCACGCGGCCGCGGTCGATCACCGCGATCCGCGACGCGAGCTGGTCGGCCTCGTCGAGGTACTGCGTCGTCAGCAGCACCGTCGTGCCCTGCGCGACCACGGCCCGCACGATGTCCCAGACCTGGTTGCGGCTGCGCGGGTCGAGGCCGGTGGTCGGCTCGTCCAGGAAGAGCAGGCGCGGGGTCGACAGCAGGCTGGCGGCGATGTCGAGGCGCCGGCGCATGCCGCCGGAGTAGCCCTTCGCCTGGCGGCCCGCGGCCTCGGCGAGGCCGAACGCGTCGAGCAGGTCCGCGGCGCGCGAGCGGGCCCGCGCCTTCGAGTGCCCGAGCAGCCGGCTCAGCAGCACGAGGTTCTCCGTGCCCGTCAGGTCCTCGTCCACCGAGGCGTACTGCCCCGTGAGGCTGATGAGGCCGCGCACGGTGTCGGGCTCGGCGGCCACGTCGTGGCCGAAGACGAGGGCCTCGCCGCCGTCGGGGCGCAGCAGGGTCGCCAGCAGCTTGACGGTCGTCGTCTTGCCGGCGCCGTTGGGGCCGAGCAGGCCGTACACGGTGCCGGGCGCGACGGTGAGGTCGACGCCGTCGACCGCCCGGTTGCTGCCGAACGTCTTCACGAGGCCACGGGCCTCGATCGCCGGTGGTGAGGAGGAGGTCACGACGGGTGTCCTTCCGGTCGGTCCGAGGGGGTACGACGGGTCGACCCGCGCCGCGCGCCGAACTCATCGGCCCGGGTCACCCGTTGACGGGCCCCGCCCGGCTCGGGACGCTGACGCCGTGCCCCACCCCATCCAGTTCGACGACGACGACCCCTGGCTCGCGCGGCTGCGTGCCCTGGCCCTGGCCTACCCGCGGGCCGAGGAGGTCGTCTCCCACGGCCGCCCGACCTTCCGGGTGGGGAAGATCTTCTGCCTGTTCGGCTCGGAGCAGAAGCAGCCCGACGGCACCCGCGTGCCGCACCCGGCGGCCGTCGTGGTCAAGGTCGATCCCGCCGAGCTGCCCGCCCTCGACGAGGACCCCCGCTTCTTCCTGCCGCGCTACTGGGCCTCGTTCGGCTGGCGCGGCCTCGACCTCGACGGGCCCGGCGCCGACGCGGGCGAGGTGGCCGAGCTCGTCGACGCCTCCTACCGGCTCGTGGCGCCCCGCCGCGCCCTCGCCGAGCTCGAGGAGCGGACCCGGAAGGGCTCGGCGGGGTAGCCTCGCAGCCGTGTCGACGGCTCCCCGGCCGGGCCCGTCAGCCCCGCCCGCAGCTCCCGAGCAGCACCGTCCCCCGCCCGGTCTCCGGGTGGGGGAGTACCGCCTGCTCGCCCGCATCGGCGAGGGCGGCATGGGCGTCGTGCACCTCGCCCGCAGACCCGGCGGCGAGCGCGTGGCGCTCAAGGTGCTCCGCCCCCACGTCGTCGGCGACGACGAGGCCCGCGCCCGCCTGGCCCGCGAGGTCAACTCGCTGAGCCGCATCCGCTCGAGCCGCGTCGCCGAGATCGTCGACGCCGACCCGTGGGCGGACATCCCGTACGTCGCGACCCGCTACGTGCCCGGCCTCAGCCTCCACGACCACGTCCGGGAGGAGGGCCCGGTCGCCGCCGGCGACCTCGCGCACTTCGCCGCCGAGCTGTGCGCCGCCCTCGACGCCGTGCACCGGGTCGGCGTGCTGCACCGCGACGTGAAGCCGTCGAACGTGCTGATGGAGGGGCGCAACCCGATCCTCATCGACTTCGGCCTGGCCCGCGTCGCCGACGACCCGCGGCTGACGCACACCGGCTGGCTGCTGGGCACGCCGGGCTACCTCGCGCCCGAGATCCTCCTCGGCGAGGACGCGACGCCCGCCGCCGACGTGCACTCGCTCGCCGCCACCATTGCCTTCGGCGGCCTCGGCCGGGCACCGTTCGGGCGGGGACCGGCGATGGCGGTGATGGACCGGGTGCGCCGCGGCGAGCACGACCTCGACGGGCTCCCGACCGGCATCCGCGCCGCCCTGGAGCGCGCGCTCGACCCCGACCCGGGGCGCCGCCCCTCGCTCGCCGAGCTGCGTGCCTGGATCGATCCCGCGGCCCTCGAGTCCTCCACCCGCGCCCGCATGCCCGCCGTCGGCGGTGCGGCACCAGCCGGTACGGCGGGCCCCGCCGCCCCGACCGCGGTGGCGCCGGTGTCGACCATGCCGGTCACGAGCGCCCCGCCCGGGTCGACGGCGCCACCGTCGGCCCCCGCCGGTCGCCCGCTCCCGCCGCTCGAGGCCCGCACGAAGGTGCTGCCCGACGAGCCGACCGCCCCCGAGCGCCCCGACCCGGCGAGCCTCATGCCGCCGGAGCGTGCGCCGTACCAGCAGCCGCCGCCCCCGCCGCCCGGGTCGCGGCCGCCGTTCGCGCCGACGATGCGTCCGCACCCGGGGCTGCACCCCGGTCCGCAGCAGCACCCCGGTCAGCAGCGCCCGCCGTACCCGCCCCCGGAGCCCGCGGGGCCCCCGGAGCCCGGGGCCCGCCCGCGTCGCTC